>NZ_JBVIAY010000003.1:291337-503279 GCF_055573695.1 Streptomyces sp. NPDC030143 | reverse complement strand
CCCCCCCCCCCCCCCCCCCCCCCCCCCCCCCCCCCCCCCCCCCCCCCCCCCCCCCCCCCCCCCCCCCCCCCCCCCCCCCCCCCCCCCCCCCCCCCCCCCCCCCCCCCCCCCCCCCCCCCCCCCCCCCCCCCCCCCCCCCCCCCCCCCCCCCCCCCCCCCCCCCCCCCCCCCCCCCCCCCTCCGGCCACCTGGGCTCACATCCCGCTACGTGCCCCCGGCAGGCTCGCCCGTGACCCCGCGTACGCGTCGCGCGCGTGGTCGGCGAGCGCGGCTGACGACGCCGGGTTCGCCGCGCCCATCGCTCCCGCACCGGCGCTCGCCGTGCGGCGGACCTGCGGCGGTACCCCGCTCTCCGGATGCAGCGACGGTACCGGGCTCCCGGAGGAACCCGCTGCCACCGGTGCCGACGGCTCGCTGTCCACCGGTGAGCGCTCCGCCTGCGGTCGGCGGGCCCGGTACGCCGCCCGGTACGCGGCCGGGGACGATCCCAGCTGGCGCCGGAAGTGACCACGCAGGGCCACCGGCGAGCGGAAGCCGCAGCGGCCGGCGACCTCGTCGACCGAGTAGTCGGAGGTCTCCAGCAGACGCTGCGCCTGCAGCACGCGCTGTGTGATCAGCCACTGGAGCGGGGCGCTGCCCGTCAGGGACCGGAACCGGCGGTCGAACGTCCGTCGGCTCATGTACGCGCGCGCGGCCAGCGTCTCCACGTCGAACTGCTCGTGGAGGTGCTCCAGCGCCCAGGCGACGACCTCGGCGAGCGGGTCGGCGCCGATCTCCTCCGGTAAAGAGCGGTCCAGGTAGCGCTCCTGGCCCCCGCTCCGGCGCGGCGGTACGACCAGGCGCCTCGCCAGCGCGCCGGCCGCCTCGTTGCCGTGGTCCGTCCGCACGATGTGCAGACAGAGGTCGATCCCGGCCGCCGTACCCGCCGACGTCAGCACGTCGCCGTCGTCGACGAACAGCTCCCTGGGATCGACGTGCACCGACGGATAGCGCTTGGCCAGCGTCGGTGCGTACATCCAGTGCGTCGTCGCGGGCCGGCCGTCCAGCAGGCCCGCCGCGGCCAGCACGAACGCGCCGGTGCACAGACCCACGATGCGGGCACCCTCCTCGTGCGCCCGGCGCAGTGCGTCGAGCGCCTCCGCCGGCGGCGGTGAGGTGATCGAACGCCAGGCCGGCACGACGACCGTGCCCGCCCGGGAGATCGCCTCCAGCCCGTGTGGTGCGGTGAGTTCCAGGCCCCCTGTGGTCCGCAGCGGGCCGTCCTCGCCGGCGCACACCAGTAGGCGGTAGCGCGGCACGCCGGCGTCCTGGCGGTCAATCCCGAACACCGACAGTGGAATGGAACTCTCGAAAATGGGGCCGCCGCTGAACAGCAGCACCGCGACGATCTCCTTGCGACGTCGCCCGGACAGTTTCCGGGCCGCGGCTTCCGGCGCGGCAGCGGAGTCGTGGCTCATACTGCTAAGCCCCCCTCGGTGGTCGCGGCTCCTCGGTTGTGTCGCTCCTGCACGTTTCCCCTCGGTCCTGCACGAGTCCCCCGCCGTAGACAGTCAAGATCGAATCTACTGTGTCGCGCGATGCCGGAGTGGCCAGTTCAGCACCCGGCATATTGTCGACATGGCAACTTGGCGTGAAGCATTCGATCACGAAGCGTTGCACTCGTGGGTCGTGCAGGGAAGTGCGCCTTGTGGCAGTGGCCAATCTCCGTAGGGTGCGCAGGGCCCCTGAGGCCCTTTCCGTGCAGGTCGAACGGGGGGTGGGGGGTGCTCACGGCAAGGGGGGCGCGGTATCCGGAAGTTGGCTGAAAACAGGTGGGCGCGTGCGTGAAAACCGGTCAGCCGACCGGTGTGGTTCCGCCGGGGTGACGACCGCCACGGTGCGACCCCGTTCCGGTGCGCTGACGCCGTCCGCGGTGCGGTGCGTGCGCCTCGTGGTGTTCGGTGAGCGGCCGGGCGGCGCACCGCTCGGAGCGGCGCAGCAGCAGCCGGCAGACGGCGGTGACGGCGGCGAGGCCGAGGGCGGTCCCGGCCGCGCCGGCGAGGGAGGTGCCGTACCAGAGGAGGACCACCGGGACGAGGACGCAACTGAAGGCCGCCCAGCGGATCAGGTCGGTCGTCCTGTCGTCGCCGACGGGGCCCTCGGGGTGGGGGCGGGACGGCGGCATGGGGCGGGCTCCTCTGTGGGCGGTGGTGCACCGTGATCAACGCCCGTTCGGCGGGTCGGTCACTGTCTCTGGCGGGCCGGTGTGAGTGAAGTCCGTGCAAACCGCCTGTACGGGACAGCAACCATTGCGTTACGGGCGCCCCCTCGTGCATGCTCCCTGGAACCCCCACGGACCACACGCGGGATCTGGGCGGACGAGGCGTGCCGCCGTACCCTGGAGGGTATGGGGTTGGGAAGATGATTCCCGGACAGCTCCGCCGCTCCAGCTCGTCCCACCCGTATAAGGATCGATACGCCGAGACAGCCATGGCCGGTCACGAATTCTTCGAACCCGCGGACCGCAAGCGGCCGGTCGCCGACCCCACGGCGGCCGATCCCCTGGCGGCGGAAGAGGCACGCCCCAGCTGCGATCCCGCCTTCAAGCACGGCGTGGTCGTGGGTTTCGACGGCTCCACCTCCAGCGAGCGCGCCCTGGCCTACGCCATCGGCATGGCCCACCGCTCCCGCGCGGGGCTGATCATCGTGCATGTGGCCAACCGGCTGCCCACCACGGTGTGGGCCGGCTGCGAGCCGCCGGTCTTCGTCGACGTGCCGGACCACCGCACCGAGGTGCTCGGGCTGGAGCTGGCCTGTGCGGACTACCTCGCCGAGGTGCCCTGGATCCTGGTCGAGCGCGGCGGTGACATCTGCCACGAACTCGAGGAGGTCGGCCGCGAGTACGAGGCCGACGCGATCGTCGTCGGCTCCACGCACGGCATCGTCGGGCGGATCTTCGGTTCGGTCGCCGGCCGGCTCGCCAAGCGGGCCAAGCGGCCCGTCGTCGTCATTCCGTAACTCGGCGTCCTCCCAGGTGAGATGAGCCCTGGGCACCCCCTCACCCCACTTGCCGCGACGCATGAACCTACTCGCGCGTAGAAGTGTTTGTGCCTTTGTGAAGGGCATATACCGGTCACCGCACCACAACTGCACACCGCATGAAGGGAGCCCGCCGTGGACAACGACGTCTCTGCGGGAAGCACCACCGCGACCGTCGGCCGACTCGCCCTGGGTGTCACCCTGTTGGCGTTCGGACTCGGGTACACCGACCTGATCGACGGCGTGACGGCGGCGGACGCCGTGCCCATCGCCCACTACATCGGCGGCGTCGCGCTGTTCGTCGCCGGTCTTCTCGCCCTGCGCGACCGCGACGCCGCCGACGGCACGGCGTACGTGGTCCTCGGCGCCTTCTGGTTCACCTGGGCGGTCTCCGCCGGAGCCCGGGTCTCCGACAACGCCGCGGGACTCTTCCTGCTCCTGTTCGCCCTCGTGGCGCTCTCCCTGACCGCGGCGGGCGGCGACCAACTCACGCGGGGCACCTACGGGTTGTTCCTGGTCGCGCTGGTCCTCATGGCCGTCGCCCGGTTCGCCGGCGGCGACGCCCTCACCAAGGTCGGCGGCTGGTTCGCCGTCGCGGCCGGGGCGGTGGCCTGGTACGCGGCGACGGCGGCGATGGCCCACTGGCCGACGGCGCTTCCGCGACGCGCTGCCCGCCCGGGGGTGACGGCCACGGGCTGACCGGCAGCCGTCGCCGGGGAGTCGGGCGTCCCCGGTGACAGGACGGACCCCCGCGTGACGGTCGGCATCACGCGGGGGTCCGTTGCGGTGGTCGGCCTCGGCGGGCGCGTCCTACTCGACCGTCACCGACTTCGCGAGGTTCCTCGGCTTGTCGATGTCGCGGCCCAGGGCCTTCGCCGTGTAGTACGCGAGGAGCTGGAGCGGGATGCCCATGAGGATCGGGTCGAGTTCGTCCTCGTTCTTGGGGACGACGATGGTCTGGTCGGCCTTCTCCTGCTCCTGGTGGGCGACCGCGAGGATCCTGCCGCTGCGGGCCTTGATCTCCTCCAGGGCGGCGCGGTTCTTCTCCAGCAGGTCGTCGTCGGGGACGATCGCGACCGTGGGCAGGGCCGGCTCGATCAGGGCGAGCGGACCGTGCTTGAGCTCGGAGGCCGGGTAGGCCTCGGCGTGGATGTAGGAGACCTCCTTGAGCTTCAGGGAGGCCTCGCGGGCCACGGGATAGCCGCGGACGCGGCCGATGAAGAGCATCGAGCGGGCCTCGGCGAACTGGTCGGCCAGCTTCCTGATCTCCTCCTCGCCCTTCATGATCTCGGCGATCTGGGCGGGCAGCCGGCGCAGGCCCTCGATGATCCGCTTGCCGTCGCGGACCGAGAGGTCACGGGTGCGGCCGAGGTGCAGGGCGAGCAGCGCGAAGGCGACGGTCGTGTTGGTGAAGCACTTCGTCGAGACGACGCAGACCTCGGGGCCGGCGTGCACGTAGATGCCGCCGTCAGCCTCGCGGGCGATCGCCGAGCCGACGACGTTCACGACGCCGAGGACGCGGGCGCCCTTGCGCTTCAGCTCCTGGACGGCGGCCAGGACGTCGTACGTCTCACCGGACTGGGAGACGGCGATGTAGAGGGTGTCGGGGTCGACGACCGCGTTGCGGTAGCGGAACTCCGAGGCGGGCTCGGCGTCGGCGGGGATGCGGGCCAGCTCCTCGATCATCTGGGCGCCGATCATGCCCGCGTGGTAGGAGGTGCCGCAGCCCAGGATCTTGACGCGGCGGATCTGGCGGGCCTCGCGGGCGTCCAGGTTGAGGCCGCCGAGGTGCACGGTGGAGAAGCGGTCGTCGATGCGGCCGCGCAGCACGCGGTCCACGGCGTCGGCCTGCTCGTGGATCTCCTTGTGCATGTAGGTGTCGTGGCCGCCCATGTCGTAGGAGGCGGCCTCCCACTCCACGGTGGTGGGCTCCGCGGTGGTGCGGGTGCCCTCGGTGGTGTAGGTGCGGAAGTCGTCGGCCTTGAGGGTGGCCATCTCGCCGTCGTCGAGGGTGACTATCTGGCGGGTGTGGGCGACCAGGGCGGCGATGTCGGAGGCGACGAACATCTCCTTCTCGCCGATGCCGAGGACGACCGGGGAGCCGTTGCGGGCGACGACGACGCGGTCGGGGAAGTCGGCGTGCATCACGGCGATGCCGTAGGTGCCCTCGACCACGCGCAGCGCCTCGCGGACCTTGTCCTCGAGCTTCTCGGCCTGGGAGCGGGCGATGAGGTGGGTGAGGACCTCGGTGTCGGTCTCGGAGAGGAACTCGACTCCGTCCGCCTCGAGCTTGCGGCGCAGGTCGGAGGCGTTGTCGATGATGCCGTTGTGGACGACGGCGACCTTGTGGTCGGCCGACAGGTGCGGGTGGGCGTTGACGTCGGAGGGGGCGCCGTGGGTGGCCCAGCGGGTGTGGGCGATGCCGGTGGTGCCCTTGAAGCGGGCCGGGACCCTGGCCTCCAGGTCGCGGACGCGTCCCTTGGCCTTGACCATCTTCAGACCGGCCGACTTCGGGGAGGAGACGACGATGCCCGCGGAGTCGTAGCCGCGGTACTCCAGTCGCTGGAGGCCTTCCAGGAGGAGGGGGGCGACGTCACGCTTCCCGATGTATCCGACAATTCCGCACATGTAGAGGTATCCCCAAGCTTCGGTTCAGCCGTAGACGATCCGCCGCAGTTGCCTGAGCGACAGCTCGGGCGGGGCGACCGCTCGGTATTGCAGGTCCGCCCCGATCCGTTCGAAGATCTCCGCGTTGACCAGGCCCTGGGCCTGGAGTTCGCGGTGGCGGCGACGGACGTAGTCCTCGGTCGTCTCGTCGAAGAAGGCGAGCACGTCCTGGACCACCCGTAGGGCCTCGCCCCGGTTCAGCGGTGTGGACCGCATCAGATGATCAAGGAGTTCGTCGTGCACCCGGTAGATCCTGGGGTACTGGCGCGACTTTCGCAAGAAACCTGCCCGATTTCGGGCAGACGTCTGAGGGGGATCTTTGGCGGAACATTGAACCTCTCATGAGTGCCTGTTCGTGAGCCGTCCATCCGGCGGCCCGCGGCTCGTCGCCCGGGGGGACGAGTTTCAGACGCCATGGACATTCCCCGCATGGGCGTACCCGCCCGGCTCGCCGAGCGCATGAGCATGGCCGAGCAGCACGAGTACCTGCGCTCCACGTTCTCCCGGCGCACGATGATCAGAGGCGGCGCCGTCACCCTGGGCGCCGTCACCGGTGGCGCGTTCGTGACGGGCGCCACCGCCCAGGCCGCGCCGCGCACCGCCCCGCGCGCCGAGCGGGTCGACGGAGCCCTCGTCGCCCCCTTCGGACGCCACCTCGCCTACGGCACCGACGCCCGCACCGAGATGACGATCTCCTGGCAGGTCCCGGTCGCCGTGGAGAAGCCCTTCGTCCGCATCGGCGCCCACCCCTGGGACCTCTCCCACAAGATCCCTGCCGAGATACGTACGCTCCACACCCCGGCCGGCGTCGGCGCGAGCGGCGACCACACCCAGTACTACGTCCACGCCGAGCTCACCCGCCTGCGCCCCGGGCGCACGTACTACTACGGCGTCGGGCACGCCGGGTTCGACCCGGCCGCCCCGCACCTGCTCGGCACCCTCGGCACCTTCACCACCGCCCCGGCGAAGAAGGAGCCGTTCACCTTCACCGCCTTCGGCGACCAGGGCGTCAGCTACCACGCCCTGGCCAACGACAGCCTGATCCTCGGCCAGAACCCGGCCTTCCACCTGCACGCCGGAGACATCGCCTACGGCGACCCCTCGGGCCAGGGCCTGAAGACCGACACCGGGTTCGACGCGCGCACCTGGGACCAGTTCCTCGCCCAGACCGAGACGGTCGCCAAGCAGGTCCCGTGGATGGTCGCGTACGGCAACCACGACATGGAGGCCTGGTACTCGCCCACCGGCTACGGCGGCGAGGAGGCCCGCTGGGTGCTCCCCGACAACGGCCCCGACCGGGCCCGCCTGCCCGGCGTGTACTCCTTCACCCACGGCAACACGGCCGTCGTCTCCCTCGACGCCAACGACATCTCCTTCGAGATCCCCGCCAACCTCGGCATCTCCGGCGGCACCCAGACGACGTGGCTGGAGACGCAGCTGAAGCGGTTCCGCGCGTCGCAGGACATCGACTTCGTCGTCGTCTTCTTCCACCACTGCGCCTACTGCACCTCCACCTCCCACGCCTCCGAGGGCGGCGTGCGCCAGGAGTGGGTGCCGCTGTTCGAGAAGTACGGCGTCGACCTGGTGATCAACGGCCACAACCACGTCTACGAGCGCACGGACGTCATCAAGGGCGGCCAGGTCGCCAGGAAGCTGCCGATCGGCGGCACCGCCTACCCCGAGACCGACGGCGTCGTCTACGTCACCGCCGGCGCGGCCGGCCGCAGCCTGTACGCCTTCAGCGCCGACCAGTCCTACGAGGGCCACGAGAAGGACGTCGAGTCCGTCCCCTCCTACGTCGTCCAGAAGGGCGGCAAGCAGAACGAGACCGTCGACTGGTCGCGCGTGCGCTACCTCGACTACTCGTTCCTGCGCGTCGACGTCACCCCGGCGCCCCGCGGCCACTACGCCACCCTGAAGGTCAGCGGCATCGCAGAGACCGGCGACCGGATCGACCACTTCACGGTGGCGCGCCGCGCCAAGTAGCACCGGGTGTGCCCGGAAGGCGGGGCACACCGCCTCGGGGGGCGGTCCTCACAGGCGTCCGAGGACCGCCTGCTTGGCGAGGGCGAACTCCTCGTCGGTCAGGACACCGTCGCGGTGCAGTTCGCCCAGCTCGCGCAGCCGCCGCAGCAGCGCGTCGTGCCCGTCGTCGGCGGGGGCGGCGGGCCCGGGGAGCGGTACGGCGTCCTCGGGGGAGGCGAAGGGGTGGGGGAGGCGGGCCTGGACGGCCGCCGCGACCAGGGCCATCAGGGGGTCCTTGCGGAAGCCCCACAGTTCGACGGCGTTGGGGTCGTACTTGGGCGGGGCCTTGGTGGCCGCCCCCCGCACGGTGAAGCGCAGATGGCCGTTCTCCAGGCCGACGGCCGGGTGCCAGTCCACGGCCGTGATCTCGGCGAGGGGCAGGGTGCGGGTGCCGGCGGCGGCCTTGGCCTCCTCGGTCTTCCAGTTCCACTCCAGCCGCACCCGCTCGCCGTCGAAGCTCGCGGTGCCGTCCCCCGCGGACGCCGACAGGGGAACGGACGGGCCCGGCAGCAGATAGGAGTCCACCGGGTCGGAGGGAACCCGGTCCAGCAGCAGCGCGTTGCGGACCTCGTCGACGAGGTACTCGGCGACCCCGTACCGGTCGCCCTCCACCAGCAGCCCGTAGGGGTCGTGGGTCTCCGGCAGCCGGCCCCCGGTCGCGTGCAGCAGCGGATCGGCGCCGTCCCGCAGCCGCAGCCTGAGCCGCCCCGACCTCTTCCCCTGCTCCAGGGAGATCCCGGCCAACGCCCCCAGGGGGACGACGAGTTCGCCGAGGGTCCGGCGTAACAGGCTGACGTTCTTGTCCCTTCCCGGGGTCAGCCGCACGGCGTCGCCGTCGAAGACCCAGGTACCGTCCTTCTGGATGATTTCCGCCATGCGGGGATTCTCGCACCGCCGGGCAGGGTGACGGGCGCCCCCGAGGACCGTACTCGGGGGCGCCCGTCCGTCCGGTTCAGAACCCGGCGATGGGGTTCCTCAGGGTGCCGACCAACTGGAGCGCCCCGGAGGGGTCCGCCAGGTCCACCATCTGCCGGTTGTCGCGCAGTTGCAGGCGGTTGAGGCAGGACAGGGCGAACTCGGGGGCGAACATGTCGTACTGGCGGAACCTGTCGGCCAGCTCGGGGTGCGCCTCCTGGTAGGCGCGGGTGACCTCGGCGACCGTGCGCCAGAAGCCGTCCTCCTCCAGGATTCCCTCGGCGGCCAGGTCCGCGGCGAGGAAGCGGAAGAAGCAGTCGAAGACGTCCGTGAAGATCGACAGGAGCTTCATGTCCTCGGGGACCTCCACGCGGATGCGCCGCACCTCGGGCGGCAGCACCGCGTCCGGGTCCATCACGGCGATCTCCTCGGCGATGTCCTTGTAGATCGCCCGCTGCACGACCCCGTCCCTCAGCACGAGGATCGTGTTCTCGCCGTGCGGCATGAAGACCAGGTCGTAGGCGTAGAACGAGTGCAGGAGCGGCGTGTAGTACGCCTGGAGGTAGTGGCGCAGCCACTCCCTCGGCGGCAGCGCCGACTGCTCGATCAGCGCGCCCGCCACAGAGCGGCCCTCGTGGTCGACGTGGACCAGGGAGGCCATGGTGGCGAGGGACTCGCCGTCCCGGAGCGAGGGCACCGGGCTCTCCCGCCACAGCGCCGCCAGCATCTTGCGGTAGGGCGAGTAGCGGTCCGTCGCCGCCTCGTACTCCAGGTGCCGGTAGCCGACGGCCGCCCGCTCCCGGATGATCGACAGGCCCGTCGACCTCAGCACCGGGTCGTTGTCGATCAGCTGGGCCAGCCAGTCGTTGATCGCCGGCGTCGCCTCCATGTACGCCGCCGACAGGCCGCGCATGAAGCCCATGTTGAGGACGGACAGCGCCGTCTTCACGTAGTGCTTCTCGGGGTGCGAGGAGTTGAAGAAGGTGCGGATCGACTGCTGCGCCAGGTACTCGTCGTCGCCCTCGCCGAGGCACACCAGGTTCCGCCGAGCGACCTCGGCGGCGAAGGTGACGGTGAGCTTGTTCCACCACTGCCAGGGGTGGACGGGGATGAGGAGGTAGTCGGCCGGGTCCAGGCCCTGCGCGCGCAGGGTGCCGTGGAAGCGCTCGACCGTCGCCGCGCCCAGCTCCTCCCGCAGGAACGCCTCGTACTCGATGCCGACGCCCGCCGTGAACGCCGCCCGCGAGCGGTGCGCGGCCAGCCACACCAGCCGGACCGGGCTCGCGGTCTCCGGGGCGTACGACAGGTACTCGTGGATGCCGAAGCCCAGCCGGCCGTTGTTGGCGACGAAGCAGGGGTGGCCCTCGGTCATCCCGGTCTCGATGGCCTGGAAACCGCTCCTCACCAGCTCCGCCGACGGGATCTGCGGTTTGGCGAGCTTGTAGCAGGTGCCGGAGAGGGTGGAGGAGATCTCCTCCAGGTAGACGGGGAGGATCTCGTCGCTCAGGCCGAGCGTCTTCCTCAGCTCGACGAAGAAGTCCAGCGCGGCGAGCGGGAGGTCGGCGCCGTCCCGGGTGCGGGTGAGGGAGTCGGCGTCCACCTGCCAGTGGTCCAGGGCGCGGCGCACGGCGGTGAAGCGGTAGGCCGTCAGGCCGTCGTCGCTGCGCACGACGTACCGTCCGCCCTGCTGTTCGGGGGTGATGAGCCGCTCGTGGGCGAACTCGGCGAGGGCCTTGCGGATCAGCAGGCGGTTGGCCCTCTCCCAGCGCTCGGGGGAGAGGTGGGACACGGCGTCGGCGAGAGTCACGCGCCCACCCCCGTCGCGGCGGCGAACTGTTCCCGCGTGCAGAAGCTCAGCAACGCCTTCTTCTCCGGCTTCTGGATCGCGCGCTCGGGCACGAAGCCGACGGCCTCGTTCAGCGCGTGGACGGCCGTGTTGGCGACGTCCGGCTCGACGACGACGCGGTGCGTGGCCGGGTCGGTGAACAGGTGCGCCATCACGGCGGTGATGACGGCGCGGGTGAACCCGTGCACGGGCCGGTCGGTGGGGGCGACCAGGAAGTGCATGCCCACGTCACCGGGCCGCGGCTCGTACAGGCCGACCAGCTCTCGGTGGCGCGGGTCGTAGTACTCCATCAGGAAGGCCGGCTCGCCGTCGTGCAGACCCAGCAGGGCGTGGTGGTGCTCGTCGGCCGCGATCTCCCTGTAGGCGCGCTCGACGTCCTGCGGTTCGGCGTCCTGCATCATCCAGTAGGCCGCCTTGGGGTGGGTGACCCAGCGGTGCAGCAGTGCGCCGTCCGCCGACGGGTCGAGGGGACGCAGGGTGAGACGGCCGACGGCGGTGTCGGCGGGGGCGGCGCGGAGCCCCTCGTCCGGGGCGGCGGTGGGTGACGGGTGGGCGCTCATGCGCTGAACTCCTGGAACGCGATGGTCTTCTCGACCGGGTAGTACTCGCTGCCGAGCAGCTCACGGATGATGTAGCTGTTGCGGTAGGCGCCCATGCCGAGGTCCGGGCTGGTGATGCTGTGGGTGTGCACGCCCGCGTTCTGCAGGAACACCCCGCGGCCCGTGGTGTCGATGGAGTAGTTGCGGGCGACGTCGAAGTTGCCCCGGGAGTCGTAGCGCAGTCTGTCGCGCACCGGCGCGAGGAACTCCGGCTCGGTGTAGGCGTAGCCGGTGGCCAGCACCAGCCCCTCGGAGGTCAGCTCGTAGTCCTTCTCCTGCTCCTCCTGGCGGAAGGACAGGGTGTAGGTGCCGTCGTCGTACGTCGCACCCTGGAGGGAGGAGTTGGTGAGCAGCCGGGTGGGCACGGGGCCGCCGAGGTTCTTCTGGTAGAGCAGGTCGAAGATCTCGTTGATCAGATCCCCGTCGATGCCCTTGAACAGGCCCTTCTGCTGGGCGGTGAGCCGGTAGCGGGTGGCCTCCGGCAGCTCGCGGAAGTAGTCGATGTACTCCGGCGAGGTCATCTCCAGCGTGAGCTTGGTGTACTCCAGCGGGAAGAAGCGCGGGGAACGGGTGACCCAGTTCAGCCGGTAGCCGTGGACGTCGATCTCGTCGAGGAGGTCCAGGTAGATCTCGGCGGCGGACTGGCCGGAGCCGACGATGGTGATCGACTGCTTCTTCTGGAGCTCCGCCTTGTTCTGCACGTAGCGGGAGTTGTGGAAGAAGTCGCCGCCCAGCCCGGCGACGGCCGCCGGGTAGTGCGGCGAGGTGCCGGTGCCCAGGACCAGCCGGCGGGCGCGCAGGACGTCGCCGGCCTCGGTGCGCACGGCGTACAGCTCGGCCCTCTCGTCGTACGTCACCTCGGTCACCGTCGTGGAGAACCGCACGCTGCTCAGCTTGCCGGCGGCCCAGCGGCAGTAGTCGTCGTACTCGACGCGCAGCGGGTAGAAGTTCTCGCGGATGTAGAACGAGTAGAGCCGGCCCTTCTCCTTCAGGTAGTTGAGGAAGGAGTACGGCGAGGTCGGGTCGGCGAGGGTGACCAGGTCCGACATGAACGGCGTCTGGAGGTGGGCGCCGTCGAGGAACATGCCGGCGTGCCACTCGAAGTCGGGCTTCGACTCCAGGAAGACGCCGTCGAGTGCGTCGATGGGCTCGGTCAGGCAGGCGAGGCCGAGGTTGAAGGGGCCGAGCCCGATGCCCACGAAGTCGTGGGTCTTTTCCGTGGTCTCAGCAAGCGCGGTCAAGGGACTCTCCCAGGTACTGCTCGGCGTGGCCGGCGATCAGGTCGAGGACGGCGGCCATGTCGTCGGCCGTGGTCTCGGGGTTGAGCAGGGTGAACTTCAGGTAGTGGCGGCCGCCCACCTTGGTGCCCGCGACCACCGCGTCACCGGAGGCGAACAGGGCCTTGCGGGCGTAGAGGTTGGCGCGGTCGATCTCGGCCGGGTCGGTGACGGCCTGCGGGATGTAGCGGAAGACCAGGGTGGACAGCGACGGCTCGACGACGACGTCGAAGCGCGGGTCGGCGGCCAGCAGTTTCCAGCCCTCCACCGCGAGGTCGCACACCTCGTCGAAGAGCTGTCCGATGCCGTCGGCGCCCATGACCCGCAGCGTCATCCACAGCTTGAGCGCGTCGAAGCGGCGGGTGGTCTGCAGGGACTTGTCCACCTGGTTGGGGATGCGTTCCTGCACCATCCTGCGCGGGTTCAGGTACTCGGCGTGGTAGGTGGCGTGCCGCAGCGTGGCGGCGTCCTTCACCAGCACCGCCGAGGAACTCACCGGCTGGAAGAAGGACTTGTGGTAGTCGACGGTGACCGAGTCGGCGCGCTCGATGCCGTCGATGCGGTCGCGGTACTTCACGGAGGCGAGCAGACCGCAGCCGTAGGCGGCGTCGACGTGCATCCAGGCGCCGAACCGCTCGCACAGCTCGGCGATCTCGGGCAGCGGGTCGATGGAGCCGAAGTCGGTGGTGCCGGCGGTGGCGACGACGGCCATGGGGACCAGTCCGGCCCGGACGCAGCGCTCCAGCTCGTGGGCGAGGGCGACGGTCTGCATGCGCTTGTCGTGGTCGACGGGGACGGAGACCACCGCGTCCTGGCCGAGGCCCAGCAGTTTCGCCGACTTCTTCACGCTGAAGTGGCTCGCCTCGGAGGCGAAGACACGCAGTTTCGCCAGGGAGGCCACACCTTCCCACCCGTCCGGCCCCGGCTTGGCCTCCTCGCGGGCCAGCAGCAGTGCCTGGAGGTTGGACTGGCTGCCGCCGGAGGTGAACACGCCGTCGGCGGCCGGACCGAGGCCGATGCGGGCGGCCGTCCAGTCGATCAGTTTCCGCTCGATGAGGGTGCCGCCGGCCGACTGGTCCCAGGTGTCCAGGGAGGAGTTGACTGCGGAGAGGACCGCCTCGCCCAGCACGGCGGGGATGACGACCGGGCAGTTGAGGTGGGCGAGGTAGCGGGGGTGGTGGAAGTAGATCGCGTCGCGGAGGTAGACCTCCTCCAGCTCGTCCAGCACGGCGGCGGTGTCACCCAGGGGCCGGTCGAGGTCGATCCCCTCGATGCGGGGCGCGAGGGCGTCGACCGTGACGCCGGTGAACGGACGGTCGGTGGCGGCGAGTTTGGCGGCCACCCGCTCGACTCCTTCGGTCACGGAGCGGCGGTACTGCTCCGCGGTGGTGTCATTGAGCAGGTGCGAGCGCATGGTGGGGGTCCTCCGGGGTGGGGACGGGTCCGCTGCGGAACGGACTCAGGGGCGGAGCCTCAGATTGAACTTAGGTAAGCCTAACCTAAGTCGGTTGGTCGGAAGTCGGCCCTCGCCGTGACGGTGATCACTTGGAATTCCGAACAGCAGGGGGGAGCTTCTTTGGTTCGGAGCTCTCGACCCGTCCCGGTCGTCACTCCGTCTCGCGGAGCTGCTCCTCCGTCAGGCCCCGGCGCCAGTAGCCGACGAAGGTGACCCGGCGCCGGTCGATGCCGCGCTCGCCGACGAAGTGCCGGCGCATCTGCTTCACGCACCCCGACTCGCCCGCGATCCAGACGTACGGACGCTCCGCGGGCGGCAGAGGGGTCTCCCGCAGGGTGCCGAGGGCCAGGGGGGCGGAGCTCTGGCCGCCGGTGCCCTCGCCCACCAGCCACGTCACCTCGGCGTCCGCCGGCGTCGCCAGGTCCTGGACGGTCCCGGCGTCGCGCACCTCCAGCCAGGCCCGCGCGCGCAGGCCCGCCGGCAGTGACTCCAGGATCGACGAGATCGCCGGAAGGGCCGTCTCGTCGCCCCACAGCAGCACCAGGTCGGTGTCCTCGGGCGCCCGGAACCGGATGGCCCGGTTGTCGGCGATCGCCGGCCCCAGCAGCACGACCCGGTCCCCGGCGACGGCCCGGGCCGCCCACGCGGAGGCGGGCCCGGCCGGGGTGTGCAGCACGAAGTCGACGTCGATCTCGTCCGTGCGCCCCAGGGGATCCCGGCGAAGGGCCCGCAGCGTGTACGACCGCATCACGGCCCGTACGCCGTCCGGCAGTTCGCGCCAGGCCTGCCACCACCCGTCCCCGAGCTCGTACGGCACCCGCGGCTCGCGCTGGCCCGGGTGCGGCAGGAACAGCGACAGGGACTGGTCGTACCCGTCGGAGAGGAAGTGCTGAAGGTCCTCCCCGGCGAACGTCACCCGCACCAGAGACGGCCCGAGCCGCCTCGTCCGTACGACCTGGAGGGAGAAGAAGCGGAACGGGGCGGCTACGGCCGTGGTCATGGGTGCTCCTGGGAGGTGGGGCAGGGGTGGCCGACCTCAGGGGCGCGGGGCGGTGCCGGTCTGCGGCTGCGCCGTGGGGCGCGGCCGCCCGCGAACGGCCCGCAGCCGCCCGTGCCCTTCGGCCGCCGAGGGAGTCAGGCGACCTTCTTCGCGCTCTCCAGCGCCTTCGCGAGGTTCTCGAGAAGCGGTACGCACTTGTCGTAGGACAGGATCGGCTCCGGCGACCGGGCGATGACCTGCCCGGCCTTCACCGCGGGCAGCTGCTTCCACGTCGGCTTGGTGATCGCCGCCGGCTGCAGCGCCTGCGAGCGGTCGTCCAGCATGATGATGTCCGCCGGGTACTTGTCGACGTTCTCCCAGCTGAGCGACTCGAACCAGCCGCCGCCGGCCGCCTTCGCGCTCTCCGGGGGCTCGACGAAGTTCACGCCGAGCGCCTTGAAGTACTCCAGGTCGATGGAGAGGTTGGTGCCGGAGACGTAGAAGAGCTGGTCGGCGGCGGAGCCGGCCAGGACCTTGATGTCGGGCTTGGCCTTGGCGGCCGCGCGCAGCCGGGTGGCCGCCGCCTCGAAGCGCTTCTTGGCGTCGGTGACCGCGGCCGCCTTCATGTCGGCGCCCAGCGACGCGGCCAGCTCCCACATGCGCTCCAGCGGAGCGGTGAGCTGACGGTCGTAGACGGAGATGCCGACGCTCGGGGCGAGCTTGGCGATCTTGTCCTTGGAGGCCTCGGGGACGTACCAGAGGGTGCCGGTGTTGTCGAACATCGTGGAGATGAGGACATCGGGGGCGAGTGCCGCGTACTTCTCGACGTTGAACTCGTCCCAGACGTTGCCCAGGATCTGCACCTTGGTGATGTCCATGTCGCCGGCCTGGACGTCGGGCTTGCCGTCGGTGGTCCTGGTCGGGCCGAAGACCCCCTTGACCTGGATGCCGTAGTCGTACAGGGCGGCGCCGACACCGGTGAACGCGACGATGTTCGCGGGAACCTTGTCGAGCTTCACCGTGGTGCCGCGGTCGTCCTTGAACGTCCAGGGACCGGACGGGGCGGAGGCGCTCGCCGACGCGTCAGAGCCACCGCTTTTCGCGTCGTCGTCCCCGCAGGCCGCGAGCGCGGCACCGAGGCCGAGGGCGCCGCCGGCGGCCAGGATGCCGCGTCGGGTGAGGTGGGTGGCACTGGCGTTGGACATGAGTGTGGTTGCCTTCGAACAGGGCGGATCACCGCCGGACAATTCGAAGATAGGTTAGCCTAACCTCAGCTCTTGTCCAGGGAGTGGGGGCCTTCTGTTCGAACCTGTGCGGGTCCTGTGATCTTTGAGGATGGGGGCGAAGCCCCCGATCCCCCTTCGATGCAAGGGAGTTGACGGATCAGCCCGCCAGTCCCAACTCCCTTGCGATCAACATCCGTTGGACCTCGCTCGTGCCCTCGCCGATCTCCAGGATCTTCGAGTCGCGCCACATGCGGGCGACCGGATACTCGTTCATGAACCCGTAGCCGCCGTGGATCTGCGTGGCGTCGCGGGCGTTGTCGACCGCGACCGTCGACGAGTACAGCTTGGCCAGCGCCGCCTCCTTCTTGAAGGGCTCGCCCGCCACCAGCCGGCTGGCCGCGTCCCGCCAGGCGAGACGGGCGGTGTGGGCCCTCATCTCCATGTCGGCGATCTTGAACTGGATGGCCTGGTTGGCGCCGATCGGACGGCCGAACGCCTCCCGCTCCTTGGCGTACTTCACCGACTCGTCCACACAGCCCTGGGCGAGCCCGGTCGCCAGCGCCGCGATGGCGATGCGGCCCTCGTCGAGGATCCGCAGGAACTGGGCGTAGCCCCGGCCCTCCTCGCCCAGCAGGTTGGCCGCCGGCACGCGGACGTCCGCGAAGGCCAGTTCCCGGGTGTCCGAGGCGTTCCAGCCGACCTTGGAGTACGGCGCCGCGACGGTGAAGCCCGGGGTGCCGGAGGGCACGATGATCGCGGAGATCAGCGGCCGGCCGTCGGGCTTGCGGCCGGTCACCGCGGTGACCGTGACCAGACCCGTGATGTCCGTGCCGGAGTTGGTGATGAAGCACTTGGTGCCGTTGATCACCCACTCGTCCGTCTCCGGGTCGAGACGGGCCGTCGTGCGCGTCGCGCCCGCGTCGGAGCCGCCGCCCGGTTCGGTGAGACCGAAGGCGCCCAGGATCTCGCCGGAGCACAGCCGCGGCAGCCACTGCCGCTTCTGCTCCGGCGTGCCGAACAGATGGACGGGCATGGCGCCCAGGGAGACGCCCGCCTCCAGGGTGATCGCCACGGAGGAGTCGACCCGGGCGAGTTCCTCCAGTGCGACGGCCAGCGCCAGGTAGTCACCGCCCATGCCGCCGTACTCCTCCGGGAACGGCAGCCCGAACAGGCCCATGCGGCCCATCTCGCGGACGATCTCGTAGGGGAACTCGTGCCGCTCGTAGAAGTCGCCGATCTTCGGCGCGACGACATCGTGCGCGAACTCCTCGACCGTGCGGCGGAGTTCTTCGAGTTCGGGGGAGAGACGGTGGTCCATCACTGCTCCTTGGGGTCCTCGTCGGCCTTGTGGGCCAGGGCTCGGACGGTTCGGGACGGGCTGGGCCGGCCCAGGTGGGCGGCCATCCACACGCTGGTGGCGGTGAGACGGCCGAGGTCGACTCCGGTGTCGATGCCGAGCCCGCGCAGCATCCACACGAGGTCCTCGGTGGCGAGGTTGCCGGTGGCGGACCTCGCGAACGGGCAGCCGCCGAGGCCGCCCGCGGAGGCGTCGACGGTGGTGACGCCGTGCTGGAGCGCGGCCAGGGTGTTGGCGAGCGCCTGCCCGTAGGTGTCGTGGAAGTGAACGCCCAGCGCGCCGACGGGGATCCCCTCCTCGTCGAGGGCCGCGAGCAGCGCCCCGACATGGCCCGGGGTCGCCACCCCGATCGTGTCGCCGAGGCTCAGCTCGTCACAGCCCATGTCCAGCAGGGCCCGGCACACCCGGACGACCTGCGGCACCGGCACGGCGCCCTCCCACGGATCGCCGAAGCACATGGAGAGATAGCCGCGGACGTGCACACCGTCCGCCTTCGCCCGCTCCACCACCGGGTGGAACATCGCCAGCGACTCGTCCACCGTGCGGTTGAGGTTGGCCTTGGCGAAGGACTCGGTGGCGCTGGCGAACACCGCGATCCGGCGCGCGCCGAGCGCCAGCGCCCGGTCCAGGCCCCGCTCGTTGGGCACCAGCACCGGCAGCTCCACCGGCAGGTCGGCGACGAGCGGGTACAGCTCCTCGGCGTCCGCGAGCTGCGGCACCCACGCGGGGTGGACGAAGCTGGTCGCCTCGATCGTCGTCAGTCCCGTGCCGGAGAGCCGGCGCAGGAACTCCGCCTTCACCGCCGTCGGCACGGTCGCCTTCTCGTTCTGCAGGCCGTCGCGCGCGCCGACCTCGTGGATCCGCACCCGGGTCGGCAGCCCGGGCGCCGGGACGGTCATCGGAAGTCCTCGCACGGTCATCCCTCCTCCTCGTGCGGCGCGATCACGGCCAGCACCTGGTCCATGGCGACGGTCGCGCCGGGGGCGACGTCCAGTTCGGCGACCGTGCCGGCGTGGGGGGCGGAGATGACGTGCTCCATCTTCATCGCCTCCACCACCAGCAGGCTCTGACCGGCGGCCACCTCGTCGCCGACGGCGACCTTCACCACCGTCACCGTGCCCGGCATCGGCGCGGTCAGCGAGTCGGCGCCCGCGTGCGCGGCTCCGGTCAGGGACGCCGCGACCGGGTCGTGGTCGCGCACCTGCCAGGCGTCGCCGTCCCGGCCGAGCCAGTCGCCGGCCCGGTGGAAGGTGTGCCGCACGCCGTCGAGGGTGACGTGGACATGGGTGTCGGTGACGGCGTGGGTGCCGCGCGGGACGTACTCCACGGGGTCCTGCACCCGCAGGTGGAAGCCGACCGGCTTCGGTTCGCCCCCGAGCCGCCACCCGCTCGGCACCGAGAAGGGATCCGTCCACCCCTCGCCCCGGGGCCGCAGCGCCTCCAGACGGACGGCGGCGGCGGCCTCGTAGACCTCCTGGGGGACGTCGGCGGGGGCCAGCTCGTCCACCACCCGCTCCACCAGCCCGGTGTCCAGGTCGCCCGCGACGACCGCCGGGTGGGCCAGCAGCCGGCGCAGGAACCCGGCGTTGGTCGCCACGCCCAGGGTGACCGTCTCCGCGAGGGCGGCCCGCAGTCTGCGCAGCGCCGTCGGCCGGTCGGGGCCGTAGGCGATCACCTTGGACAGCATCGGGTCGTACAGGCTGCCGACCTCGGTGCCCTCGTCGAGCCCGGAGTCGGTGCGGACGCCGTCGCCCTGCGGCTCGCGCAACCGCAGCACGGTCCCGCCCGACGGCAGGAAACCGCGCGCGGGGTCCTCCGCGCACAGCCGCGCCTCGATCGCGTGCCCGGTGAGCCGCACGTCGTCCTGCCCGAAGCCCAGCGGCTCCCCGGCGGCCACCCGCAGCTGCCACTCGACCAGGTCGAGCCCGGTGACCAGCTCGGTGACGGGGTGCTCCACCTGCAGGCGGGTGTTCATCTCCATGAAGTAGTAGGAGGAGGGGTCGCCGCCGGGCACGATGAACTCCACCGTGCCCGCGCCCCGGTAGCCGCAGGAGCGGGCCGCCTGCACCGCCGCCTCGCCCATGGCCGCCCGGGTGGCCTCGTCGAGGAGCACGCTCGGCGCCTCCTCGACGACCTTCTGATGCCGCCGCTGCAGGGAGCACTCGCGCTCGCCCAGGTGCACCACGTTGCCGTGGCCGTCGGCCAGGACCTGGATCTCGATGTGCCGGGGGCGGTCGACCCACCGCTCGACGAGGAGCGTGTCGTCGCCGAAGGAGGCGCGGGCCTCGCGGCGGGCGGCGGCGATCTCCTCCTCCAGCCGGGTCAGGTCCCGCACCAGGCGCATGCCCTTGCCGCCGCCGCCCGCGGAGGGCTTGAGCAGCACGGGCGCGCCGAGCTCGCGGGCGGCCTCGGCGAGGTCCGGGTCGCGGCCGCCGGGCACCACCGGCACCCCGGCCGCCCGCACGGTCTCCTTGGCGCGGATCTTGTCGCCCATGAGGGAGATCGCGTCCGCCGGCGGGCCGATGAACACGAGCCCCGCCTCGGCGCAGGCGCGCGCGAAGCCGGCGTTCTCGGCGAGGAAGCCGTAGCCGGGGTGGACGGCCCGGGCGCCGGTGCGGGCGGCGGCCTGAAGCAGCCGCTCCACCGACAGGTAGCTCTCGGCGGCCGGCGCCGGCCCGATCCGTACCGCGGTGTCGGCCTCCCGGACGTGCCGGGCGTCGGCGTCCGCGTCGGAGAACACGGCGACCGAGCGCACGCCCATCGCGCGCAGGGTGCGGATGACGCGGACGGCGATCTCGCCGCGGTTGGCCACGAGCACGGTGTCGAACATCATCGGTCCAAGTCCCCCTGTCACATCCGGAAGACGCCGAACTGGGGGTCACCCAGTGGCGCGTTGGCGCACGCGGTCAGGGCCAGCCCGAGCACCTGCCGGGTCTCCATCGGGTCGATGACGCCGTCGTCCCAGAGGCGGGCGGTCGCGTAGTAGGCGTTGCCCTGACGCTCGTACTGGGCGCGGACCGGCGCCTTGAAGGCCTCTTCCTCCTCCACGGACCACCGCTGGTCGCGGGCCTCCAACTGGTCCCGCTTGACCGTCGCGAGGACGGAGGCGGCCTGCTCACCACCCATGACGGAGATCTTGGCGTTGGGCCACATCCACAGGAAGCGGGGCGAGTACGCCCGTCCGCACATGGAGTAGTTGCCCGCGCCGTACGACCCGCCGACCACCACCGTCAGCTTCGGCACGCGCGTGCAGGCGACGGCCGTGACCATCTTGGCGCCGTGCTTGGCGATGCCGCCGGCCTCGTAGTCCCTGCCGACCATGAAGCCGGAGATGTTCTGGAGGAACAGCAGCGGGATGCCGCGCTGGTCGCACAGCTCGATGAAGTGGGCGCCCTTCTGGGCGGACTCGGAGAACAGGATGCCGTTGTTGGCGACGATCCCGACCGGGTGGCCGTGGATCCGGGCGAAGCCGGTGACGAGGGTCTGTCCGAACTCGGCCTTGAACTCGGCGAACCGGGACCCGTCGACCACGCGCGCGATGACCTCCCGCACGTCGTACGGGGTGCGGGAGTCGACGGGGACCGCGCCGTACAGCCCGGACGGGTCGACCTTGGGCTCGACCGCGGGGCGCACCTCCCAGGACGGGCGCCCGCCGGACGGGAGGGTGGCGACGACGTTCCGCACGATCCGCAGGGCGTGGGCGTCGTCCTCGGCGAGATGGTCGGTCACGCCCGACACCCGCGCGTGTACCTCGCCGCCGCCCAGTTCCTCCGCGGTGACGACCTCGCCGGTGGCGGCCTTCACCAGCGGCGGACCGCCCAGGAAGATCGTGCCCTGGCCGCGGACGATGACGGCCTCGTCGCTCATCGCGGGGACGTACGCGCCGCCCGCCGTGCACGAGCCGAGGACCGCGGCGATCTGCGGGACGCCCGCCCCCGACATCCTGGCCTGGTTGTAGAAGATGCGCCCGAAGTGCTCCCGGTCGGGGAAGACCTCGTCCTGCATCGGCAGGAAGGCGCCGCCGGAGTCCACGAGGTACAGGCAGGGCAGCCGGTTCTCCAGCGCCACCTCCTGCGCCCGCAGGTGCTTCTTCACCGTCATCGGGTAGTAGGTGCCGCCCTTGACGGTGGCGTCGTTGGCGACGATCACGCACGCGCGTCCGCTCACCCGCCCGATCCCGGCGATGACACCGGCGGCCGGGGCCTGTCCGTCGTACATCCCGTCGGCGGCCAGGGGCGCCAGCTCCAGGAAGGGCGAGCCCGGGTCCAGGAGGGTGTCCACCCGGTCCCGCGGCAGCAGCTTCCCGCGCGCGGTGTGCCGTTCGCGCGCCTTCTCCCCGCCGCCGAGCCGGGCGGCCGCCAGCTTGCCGCGCAGCTCCCCGACGAGGGCGAGGTGGGCTTGCTCGTTGGCCCGCCAGGCCTCCGACGCGGGGTCCGCCGCGCTCGTCAGCTCCGGTGCCTGATCCATCCTTGCGGTCCCCTCACCCAGTGATCGACTGTTAATGAGCGTTAACCATTTCCTCCAGGTTAACGAGCGCTAACCTCCCTGTCTAGAATTGTTCTCATGGCCACCAGAACCGACGCCCCCACCCGCCGCGAGCAGATCCTCAAGGAGGCCGCGAGGCTCTTCGCCGAGCGCGGGTTCCACGGCGTCGGCGTGGACGAGATAGGGGCCGCCGTCGGCATCAGCGGCCCCGGCCTCTACCGCCACTTCCCCGGCAAGGACGCGATGCTCGCCGAGCTGCTGGTCGGCATCAGCGGTCAGCTGCTGACCGGGGCGAAGCGGCGCCTGGGGGAGTCCGACGGGGTCGCTCCCGAGGCGGTCCTCGACTCGCTCATCGAGGGGCACATCGACTTCGCGATCGACGACCGTCCCCTGATCACCCTGCACGACCGGGAGCTGGACCGCCTCCGCGACAGCGACCGCAAGCTGGTGCGCCAGCTCCAGCGGCAGTACGTCGAACTGTGGGTGGAGGTGGTCCGGCGGGTGTATCCGGCCCTGTCCGAACCGGCGGCCCGCTCGGCGGTCCACTCGGTCTTCGGTCTGCTGAACTCCACTCCGCACCTCGGCCGTCCGGGTGTCCTGCCCGGCCGCGCGGCCACGGCGGAGCTCCTGCACCGCATGGCCCGGGGCGCGTTCACGGCGGCTGCGGCGGAGTGACGAGCGTTACGGCCGACCCCCTCTGGACTCCTCTCCCTACCCGCCGGTACGGTTGTCCCTGAGCAAGCGCTTAGCCAACGGGGACCGCGATGACCCATCGGGGAACCCGCACGGCGAGCAACCAGGTACGCGAGAGCGGCGCCGGTTCAGGCGCACAGAAGGGTGGCGGCGGTGCGCCGTACGGTGTTCAACGAGGATCACGAAGCGTTCCGGGAGACCATCCGGGCCTTCATCGAGGCCGAGGTCGTCCCCGTCTACGACGAGTGGTTCGCCGCCGGCCAGGCGCCGCGCGACTTCTACTACAAGCTCGCCGAGCTCGGCGTCTTCGGCATCCGCGTCGACGAGGAGTACGGCGGCGCCGGCATCGACTCCTACAAGTTCGAGGCCATCCTCTACGAGGAGACCGCCCGCGCGGGCGTCTCCTTCGGCGGCTCCGGCGTCCACGTCCTGCTCGGCCTGCCCTACATCAAGCTGCTCGCCACCGACGAGCAGAAGAAGCGCTACCTGCCGAAGTTCGTCTCCGGCGAGGAGATGTGGGCGATCGCGATGACCGAGCCGGGCACCGGCTCCGACCTCGCGGGCATGAAGACCACCGCCAAGCTCTCCGAGGACGGCACCCACTACGTCCTCAACGGCGCCAAGACCTTCATCACCGGCGGTGTGCACGCCGACCGCATGATCGTCTGCGCCCGCACCTCCGCGCCCACCGCCGAGGACCGCCGGCACGGCATCTCCCTCTTCGTCGTGGACACCAAGGCCGAGGGCTACTCCGTCGGCCGCAAGCTCGACAAGCTCGGTCTGAAGACCTCCGACACCGCCGAGCTGGCGTTCGTCGACGTCAAGGTCCCCGTCGAGGACCTCCTCGGCGAGGAGAACAAGGGCTTCTACTACCTCGGCCACAACCTGGCCTCCGAGCGCTGGGGCATCGCCTTCGGCGCCTACGCGCAGGCCAAGGCCGCCGTCCGGTTCGCCAAGGAGTACGTCCAGCAGCGCACCGTCTTCGGCCAGACCGTCGCCTCGTTCCAGAACACCAAGTTCGAGCTGGCCGCCTGCCAGGCCGAGGTGGACGCCGCCGAGGCCGTCGCCGACCGCGCCACGGAGGCCCTCGACGCCGGTGAGCTGACGCCCGCCGAGGCCGCCAGCGCCAAGCTGTTCTGCACCGAGGTCGCCCACCGCGTCATCGACCGCTGCCTCCAGCTGCACGGCGGCTACGGCTTCATGAACGAGTACCCCATCGCCCGCCTGTACGCGGACAACCGCGTCAACCGCATCTACGGCGGCACCAGCGAGATCATGAAGTCGATCATCGCGAAGGACATGGGCCTGTAAGCCGCCCGCGACCGCCGGCCGGTACAACCACCCCATGAGCCAGGCACTACAGGATCTCCTCGATCTGCTCGACCTCGAGCAGATCGAGGAGAACATCTTCCGCGGCCAGTCCCGCTCGGCCGTCGTCCCGCGCGTCTTCGGCGGGCAGGTGGCCGCCCAGGCACTGGTCGCCGCCGGGCGCACGGTCCCCGCCGACCGGCTCGCCCACTCCCTGCACGCGTACTTCCTGCGCATGGGCGACCCGGGCGCCCCCATCGTCTACAACGTCGAGCGCATCCGCGACGGCCGGTCCTTCACCACCCGCCGGGTCGTCGCCGTCCAGCACGGCCGGCCGATCTTCGCCCTGTCCGCGTCCTTCCAGACGGACGAGGAGGGCCTCGACCACCAGGCCCCGATGCCGCCCGCGCCCGACCCGGCCACCCTGCCCACCTCGCAGGAGCGGCTGCGCGGCTACGACCACCTCGACCAGGAGGTCGTCGAGCGGTTCCTCGAGGCCCGCGAGGCGATCGACCTCAGGTACGTCGACGAGCCGCCGTACGGGAGGTTCGGCGAGCCGCGCGAGCCGCACTCCCAGGTGTGGTTCCGCACCAACGGCAAGCTCGCGGACGACCCGCTGCTGCACGTCGTCCTCGCCACCTACGTCTCCGACATGACCCTCCTCGACTCCGTCCTGCTCGCGCACGGACGGGGCGGCTGGGCGGTCGGCGACGTCGTGGGCGCCTCACTGGACCACGCGATGTGGTTCCACCGGCCCTTCCGCGCCGACGAGTGGCTCCTGTACGACCAGGAGTCCCCGTCCGCGTACGGCGGCCGGGGACTCGGCCAGGCCCGCATCCACACCCAGGACGGGCGGCTCGCCATCTCCGTCATCCAGGAGGGCGTGGTCCGCGTCCCCCGGTGAGGGATCAGGCCAGCCCCGCCTCCGCCAGCAGGTACGCCGTCATCGGGTCGTAGTGGCGGGGGCTGACGACGTGGTCGTCGAGGGGCACCGTGACCTGCACGGTGCCCTCGGCCTCCGCGAGGAACAGCGCCGGGTCGTTGCAGTCGGCGTACCCGACGGAGTCCACGCCGTGCTGCCCGGCGTAGCCGGCCCAGCCGTGGTCGGCGACGACCAGGTCCGGCAGCGGGCGGCCCTCGCGCTCCAGCCCGGTCAGGATGGCCTTCATCGGCTCACCCGAGTGCGTGTGCCACAGCGTCGCCCCGTGCTCCAGCACCGCCACGTCCGCGAACTGCATGACGTACCCCTCGTCCGTCTGCAGCCCGTCCGGGATGACGACGATCTCGCAGCCGGCCGCACGCAGGGCGGCGGCGGTGGCCCGGTGCACGTCGAGCAGGCCGCCCGGGTGGCCGGTCGCGAACAGCACCCGCTGCCTGTCCTCGGCCGCCTTGCGCAGCCGGCCCGCGAGCCGGTCCAGGGCGTCGACCGTCAGCTCCGGGTCGATGGTGTCCGGCCCGTACCGGTACTCGGGGTCGTCGTTGACCCCGACGCGCTCCGCCATCACCGCGAGCACGTCCTGCTCGTCGCTCCAGCGGTCGCCGAGCTCCAGGCCCAGCCAGAAGTTTCGGACGCCGTTCGCGAGCTGGCGGTAATGGGAGAGGTTGTTCTCGCGCGGTGTCGCGACGTCCCCGGCGATGCGGGTGCGGACGAGGTGGTCGACGAGTTCGGCGCGGCTGGGCGTCCCGGGTATCGGCATGGGGTCCATTGTGGGGCAGTCCTCCGGCGCCCGTCTGCGCTGTTCGGGACGCTGGGACGTGGGTCACTCACTGTTCCGGGCGTGATCGCGCAGCGCGAACCACAACTCCATCCGTACGTCCGGATCGTCCAGGTCCGTCTCCAGCAGCGCCGCGCACCGCGCGATCCGCTGGCGCACGGTGTTGCGGTGCACGCCCAGCGCCACCGCCGTACGGTCCCAGCCGCCGTGCAGCGACAGCCAGGCGCGCAGGGTCTCCGTCAGGGCCGGGACGGCGGCGACCGGCGCGAGCAGCGCCCGCGCGTGGGCCCGGGCGTCCTCGGGGGCGACCAGGTCGGCCAGGGCGGGGCGCGCCCCGTGCCGGACCAGGGGCACCCGGGTGGCACGGGCCCGGGCCAGAGCCCGGGCGGCCTGGACGTCGGCGGCCGGCCAGCCGGCGGGCGCGGCGGGCGCGCTGAGGCCGACGACCCAGCCGGGCTGCGGGCCCGGCGCCCGGTCGGCGGGCACCAGCACCCGGACGACCCCCTCCGCGAGGTCGACCAGCGGCGAGCCGAGGGCCGCCCCCAGCGCCGAGGCGGCCACCGCGTCCGGCGGCCGGGGATGACCGGGAAGGGCGTGCACCACGACCCACCGCCCCTCGCCCAGCAGCGGGGCGACCTCCTCCGGCGACGCCCCCAGCAGCAGCCGGACCAGCGCCGACGACCGAGCCGCTCCCGAGCCGCCGTGGTGCTCCCCGGTGAGCAGGGAGAGCAGCACGGCGGCGACGGAGGCGATGGTGTGGTCGCCGGGCCCCCGGTGCGGGGCGGCGATCCCCAGCGTGAAGCCCCGGTCCGCGCCCAGCGCGTAGGCGGTGAGACGGGTCCCGGCGGCCGTCGTCTCGCCGGCGGTGGCCGAACCGCGCGCGCCCAGCACCCGCACCAGCTCGGCCAGCGGCCCGTCCACCGCGTCCTGCGGCCGGCGCCCCGCCCGTGCGACCGGCGCGCCCTCCGGCCCGTACACCACCGCCCACCCTCCGAGCCGCCGCGCCAGCTGCCGCAGCACCGAGGGCACCGGGTCCGGCCGGGAGGCGGCGGAGGCGAGACTCTGCTGGGCCTCGGTGACCCGGCGCAGCTCGGCGAGGCGGGCCTGCGCCATCAGCTGCCACACCGCGCGGGCCACCCTCGAGAAGGTGGTCCGCTCGGCCACCTCCAGCAGCGGGAGGCCGTGGGCGTCGCAGGCGGCGACCAGGGCCGGCGGCACGGTGTCGTGCACGGGCGCGAGCCCGAAGCCGAGCGCCGCGCCGCCCGCCGCCACGATCCGGGCGACGTACGCGTCGAACGTCCCCGCGCCGGCCCCCTCCGCGACGTGCGCACCGGCCGTCAGCAGCAGCTCACCGCCCAGCAGGTACGGGTACGGGTCGGCCATCTCCGAGGCGTGCGCCCCGTGGACGACGGTGCCCGCGTCGTCCGGCCCGGCGATCAGACGCAGGCCGAGGTCCTCGCGGGCCAGCAGCGCGGCGAGCGGCACGGGGGGCGTGGGGGGAACGGAGGGGTCCGGCATCGTGGACGTTTCTTCCGGTCGGTCGGTCTGATATGGAGGAAACGTACACTTCTGGCGCGCTCGCCGACCCTCTAGGGTCCGAGGAGAGTCGTGTCGGAAGAGCACCCGGCGCGGAGCGCACGGCGGTACGCCGGCGAGGAAGCGAAGGAAAGAAGGCAGACCCCATGAGCAGCAACGACACGCCCCGCGGCCCGGTCGACTCCTCGCGGATCCCCCGGTACGCCGGCCCCGCGACCTTCGCCCGGCTGCCCCGCCTCGACGAGGTCGGCCGCGCCGACGTCGCCGTGGTGGGCGTGCCGTTCGACTCGGGCGTCTCCTACCGCCCCGGCGCCCGCTTCGGCGGCAACGCCATCCGCGAGGCGTCCCGGCTGCTGCGCCCCTACAACCCGGCGCAGGACGCCTCCCCCTTCGCGCTCGCCCAGGTCGCCGACGGCGGCGACATCGCCGTGAACCCCTTCGACATCAACGAGGCCGTGGAGACGGTCGAGGCGGCCGCCGACGAACTCCTCGGCACGGGCGCCCGTCTGATGACCCTCGGCGGCGACCACACCATCGCCCTGCCGCTGCTGCGCTCGGTCGCGAAGAAGCACGGCCCGGTCGCCCTGCTCCACTTCGACGCCCACCTCGACACCTGGGACACCTACTTCGGCGCGGAGTTCACCCACGGCACGCCGTTCCGCCGGGCGGTGGAGGAGGGCATCCTCGACACCGAGGCGCTCTCCCACGTCGGTACGCGCGGCCCCCTGTACGGCAAGCAGGACCTCACCGACGACGAGAAGATGGGCTTCGGCATCGTCACCTCGGCCGACATCTACCGCCGCGGCGCCGACGAGGTCGCCGACCAGCTCCGCCAGCGCATCGGCGACCGCCCGCTGTACATCTCCATCGACATCGACTGCCTGGACCCGGCGCACGCGCCCGGCACCGGCACCCCGGAGGCGGGCGGCATGACCTCCCGCGAACTGCTGGAGATCCTGCGCGGCCTCGCCTCCTGCAACCTGGTCTCGGCGGACGTCGTCGAGGTGGCCCCCGCGTACGATCACGCGGAGATCACGTCGGTGGCCGCGTCCCACACGGCGTACGAACTGACCACGATCATGTCCCGTCAGATTGCGGAGGCCCGCGCGCAGTGACCCACGACCACGACCTGGTGCTCCGCCCGACGCCGGCCCAGACGGAGGCCGCGCTGAACCCTCCCCCCGGCCGCATCGGCGCGGACCTGGTCGTGGAGACCCTGGCCGGGCTCGGCGCGACCACCGTCTTCGGCCTGCCCGGTCAGCACGCCCTCGGCCTGTTCGACGCGCTGCACCGCTCCGACCTGCGGTACGTCGGCCTGCGGGTGGAGAACAACGCCGGCTTCGCGGCCGACGCCTACGGCCGGATCACCGGCGAGGCGGCCCCCCTGCTGCTGTCGACCGGTCCGGGCGCGCTGACCTCGCTGGCCGCGCTCCAGGAGGCGGCGGCGGCCAGCGCGCCGGTACTGGCGATCGCCGGCCAGGTCCCCACCGCCGGACTGGGCGGCGGCCGCCGCGGCTACCTGCACGAACTGCCGGACCAGGCGGCCTCCTTCCGGGGCGTGGTCAAGTCCGTCCACACCGTCCGCACCCCGTCGCAGATCCCCTCCGCCCTCGCACAGGCCTGGAAGTCGGCGCTGACCGCACCGCACGGCCCGGTGTGGGTGGAGATCCCGCAGGACGTGCTCATGACGCGGACGGCGATCCCGGTGGTGACGGCCCCGGACGCCACCCCGGAGGACCTGCCGCCGCGCCCCGAACTCACCGCCGTCGCGGCCGACCTGCTGTCCCGGGCCGCCCGGCCGGCGATCATCGCGGGCGGGGGCGTGGTCCGGGCGGACGCGTCGAAGAAGCTGCGGCAGCTCGCCGAGCGGCTCCGGGCCCCGGTGGTGACGACCTTCGGCGGCAAGGGCGCGTTCCCCTGGACGCACCCCCTGTCCCTCCAGTCCTGGCTGGAGGACCGGCACACCACCGACTTCTTGGAGGACGCCGACGTCCTGCTGGTGGTGGGGTCGGGCCTCGGCGAGCTGTCGTCCAACTACCACACGTTCAGGCCCCGGGGCCGGGTGATCCAGATCGAGGCCGACCTCGGCAAGCTGGAGTCCAACCACCCGGCCCTCGGCATCCACGCGGACGCGCGGCTCGCGCTCCAGGCGCTGCTGGAGACGGTGGGGGAGCGGGAGGACGAGACGGCCCCGCAGCGGGTCCGCGACCTGCTCGCCCGGGTCTCCGGACGCATCGCCGCCCAGGAACTCACCCTGGAACAACAGGTGCTGGCCTCGGTCCGCCGGGCCCTGCCCGCCACCTCCCCGTCCTTCTGGGACATGACGATCCTGTCCTACTGGGCGTGGTCGGCGTTCGACGCCATGGCCCCCAACACCATGCACTCCGCCCAGGGTTCCGGCGGCCTCGGCTACGGCTTCCCGGCCGCGCTGGGCGCGGCGGTCGCCGACCCGACCCGCCCGGTGCTGGCGGTCTCCGGCGACGGCGGAGCGCTGTACTCCGTCGCCGAACTCGCCACGGCCCGGCAGTACGACCTGAACGTCACCTGGCTCATCGTCGACGACGGCGGCTACGGCATCCTGCGCGAGTACATGACCGACGCCTTCGGCCGGGCCGCGGCGACGGAGCTGACCCGCCCGGACTTCGCGGCGCTCGCGGAGTCCTTCGGTGTCCCCGGGGTGCGGACGACCCCGGAGCATCTGGAGGCGGACCTGGCGAAGGCGCTGGCGGAGCCGGGACCGTCGGTGGTCGTCCTCCCGGCGGTGCTGCGGATGTTCGCCCCCACGCACCTGGGGTGAGGGGGCCGGCCCCGTGGTGGGCCCGGCCCCGTGGTGGGTCCGGCCCTGTGGGAAGTCTGGCCCCGTGGTGGGGGGCCGGGACCACCGGGACGAGCGCCGTCCACCGGACGGGTCCGGCCCCGTGAGGGGCCGGGACGGGACGCGCGCCGTCTACCAGATCGCCTCGACCCACTCCGGGTGGTCGACGAACGGGTTGCGGTTGTGCTGGTAGGTGTCGTAGATGACCTGGTTGCGGCGCTCCTCGAAGGCGTCCGGCGGGTCCTCGTCGTTCCAGGCCTTCAGCACGGAGAGGCGGCCGTGGTACGGGACGCTGCTGTTGGTGACGAGGTCGTTGGGCTCCAGGTTCGGCCAGCCGTCGCCGCCTTCGTAGCGGACGGCCATGTAGAGGATCATGCGGGCCACGTCGCCCTTGACGGCGTCGCGCGGCTCGAAGGAGTTGGAGTCGGTCAGGCTGCCGCCGGAGTTGGTGAAGCTGCTGCCGCCGTTGTCGAAGTCCTTGTTGCCGCGGATGGAGTTGACCGTCACGTCCTCGGGCCGGATGTGGTGCAGATCGGTGCCGGGACCGGCCGAGGTGCCGAAGTCTCCGTGCGACTGCGCCCACACGTGCTCACGGTTCCAGTTGCCGCTGTTGCCGCCGTTGAGCGACTTGCTGCGGGAGATGCCGGAGTACAGCAGCTTCACGTTGCCGCTGTTGTTCGGGTCCTGGTCGGTGACCTTCAGCGCCTCCCAGAGGGCCGAGTACGACAGCTTCGTCTGGGGGGTGATGATCGTGTGCAGGGCCGACTTCAGGCTGGTGCCCGTCTTGCCGACCGCGTTCTTGTAGTACGTCGAGTCGTAGGCCGTCGTGGTCGCCGCGGCGGGGGTCGCGGTGAGGGCGGGGGCGGTGAGGCCCACCATGACGGCGGCGGTGGCAAGGGCCACCGACTTCCATCGTCGGATGCGTGTCGCCAGCATGTGGGGTGTCCGATCTACGCGGGTGGACGGGAGGCGGCAATCGGGAGAGTGACATGGACATGCGACCTTGTAAATGAATCCGACATGTCGATCGGATGACGGGAACCGGCAAGTCGGGCGTTGTCTACGCGAGTTGACCCCCGGGGGCGGAGAAGCGGCCCCCGACCGGTGGGGCCGGGGGCCGCCGAGAGGGCGTCTCGCAGGGGTCAGTCGACGCCGGAGGGGTCCAGGCGGTAGACCGTCGACCGGCCGGTCTGCACGGAGGGGTCGGTGCCGGAGGCCGAGGTCGAGGTCGAGGACGAGGTCGAGGACGAGGTCGTGGTCCTGGTCGAGGTCGATGAGGTGGTGCTGTGGTCGCTCTCCTTCACCGCCGTCCCGTGCTTCTGCATCCACGCGGTCACCTCGGCGCTGACGGTGGAGCCACCGCCGGGGCCGCCGCCGGGGCCGCCCCCCACGCCCCCGCCGCCGATCTGGAGGTAGTGCAGCTCGCCGTACTACGACCGATGCCGGGCCCGCGGGAAGACCCACGCCCAAACCCTTCTCCGCCTGGCCCGCCAGTGGATCAACGTGCTGTTCGCGATGCTCCGCGACGGCACCTTCTACGAACCCGGAACCCCACGCCTCGCTTGACGAAAGACATAGAGGCACTCCCCGCACCCGCGGACGTGATCCTGGCGGGCTCGACGAGGCCGACGGCGACGGCATCCTCGTACTGGAGGCCTGCGCAGTGCACAACGGCGGTTCGACCTGGGCGAGTTGGGTCGCCCGACGGGGGAGATCCTCTGAGGCGAGGCGGTACCGGGTCCGTCCCCTGAAGAGTCCGATCGGGGCGCGTTCGTTTCTCCGTGACGAACCTGACGACTCGTACAACCTTTCACCCGAACTCGTGTGTCAACACGGACATGAATCACGGGATATCCAGACGGGCCAGACTTCTCGCGGCCGGCCTCACCGCCGGTGTCCTCGCCACCGGTGTGGCCGCCGCCGCCCCCGCCTCGGCCGCACCGCCGGCCGTCACGTGCACCTCGGCGAAGGCGGGGCTGGCCGCCAAGCTCAGGACGGACATCACGGCCGCGCTCGCCGGCCGCAAGGGCACCGTCGCCGTCGGCCTCTACGACCGCACCACCAAGACGACCTGCACCCTGCGCGCCTCCACCGCCTTCGACTCGGCCAGCGTCGTCAAGGTCACCGTGCTCGCCGCGCTGCTGTGGGACGCGAAGAAGCACAACCGCTACCTGACGGCCACGGAGAACTCGCTCGCCAAGGCCATGATCACCAAGTCCGACAACGCGGCGACCAGCAGCCTGTGGCGGCAGCTCGGCCTGACGAAGATCAAGGGTTTCCTCGCCGCCGCGAAGATGACGCAGACCAAGCCAGGGGCGAACGGCTACTGGGGTCTGACCCAGATCACGGTGACCGACGAGCAGAAGCTGCTCCAGCTCATCACCGCCAGGAACACCGTCCTCAGCGACAGTGCCCGCGCCTACATCCGCACCCTGATGAACCAGGTGGTGGCCTCGCAGCGCTGGGGCACGCCCTACGGCAAGCCCGCCAACGCGAACCTGCACGTCAAGAACGGCTGGCTACAGCGCGCCACGAACGGCTGGCGGGTGCACAGCGTCGGCACGTTCGACGGCAACCGCCACGACTACATGATCACCGTGCTGACCCACGGCAACAGCACCATGAACTACGGCATCACGACCATCCAGGGCGTGGCGAAGGTCATCCACCGGGACCTGGTGGCCGCCGGCGGCTGATTCTTGAACTCGTGTCCCACCCCGCTTCACCCGCGCGTCCTACGGTGACGGTCATGCGCCTGCGATCCGTACTCGCCACCGTCACCGCCTGCCTGGCGGCGGCCACCTGTCTGGCCGCCGCCGGGCCCGTGAACGCCCGGGAGAACCGGGACTGTTCACCGACCGTCAGCCTCGCCGGCTTCTCCGACGCCCTCGACAAGACGACCTACGACGGCACCTTCGTCGGCAACCTCTCCGCGCTCGCCGTGGACCGCCCCCACGCCCGGCATCGCTCGACCGGGGAACCCCCCACCGGGTCGCTCGCCACCCTCTCCGACCGCTCCGCGCTCTTCGGCCTGGACGCCCGGACCCTGAAGCCGACGGCCGCCGTGACCCTCGCCGACGAGAGCGGCGCCGCCCTCGACGCCGAGGGCCTCGCCGTCGACCGCGACGGCACCCGCCTGGTCACCTCGGAGACCGAGCCGTCCGTGCGCCGCTACTCCCGCACCGGCGCGATCCTCGAGCGGCTGCCAGTCCCGGACCCCCTGCGGGTCGCCCCCGCCGGGCGGGCCGTGTCCAACGGCACCTTCGAGGGCCTGACCCTGCTGCCCGGCGGCCGCACCCTGCTGGCGTCCATGGAGTACGCCCTCGCCGGCGACACCCCGGGCACCGTCCGCTTCCAGACCTGGCGGCGCGCGGGCGGCGGCCCCTTCCGGCTCGGCGCCCAGTACGCCTACCGTGCCGACGCCGGTCTGGGCGTCCCCGAGGTGCAGGCGATCCCCGACGGCCGTCTCCTCGTCCTGGAACGCGGCTTCACCGCGGGCGTCGGCAACACGGTCCGCCTCTACCTGGCCGACCCGCGCCGCGCGACGGACACCTCCGGCGTCGAGAACCTGACCGGCCAGGACGGCGTGCGTCCGATCGGCAAGACGCTGCTGACGGACCTCGTGACCTGCCCGTCACAGGGAGCGACGGCGAAGCAGCCGCAGCCCAACCCGCTCCTGGACAACATCGAGGGCATGGTGGTCACCGGGCGCTCCCAGGGCCGTCTGCGGGTGCTCCTGGTCAGCGACGACAACCAGAACGCGGTCCAGACGACCCGCTTCTACGACCTCCGGGTGCGTGTGTGACCCGCCCGCGCCCGGTGACGGAGGGATGAAATCCGCCCCGATCCCTGTTGGTGCCTTCTGGCAGATCAGGACCGACGGAAGGCACCGGCGTGGGACCGCAACGGGGATGGGCACGGAGACTGGCGAGCTACGCGTGGCGCCACCCGGCGGACGTCGTCCTCGCCCTCGGCTCCTCCCTGGCCGGGATGGCCGTCATGGCCGTCGTCCCACTGATCACCAAGGTGATCATCGACGACGTGATCGGCGGCCACAGCCGGGCCATGGCCCCCTGGGCGGGCGCCCTCATCGGCGCGGCCGTCCTCGTCTACGTCCTCACCTACATCCGCCGCTACTACGGCGGCCGGCTCGCCCTCGACGTCCAGCACGACCTGCGGACCGAGATGTACGGCACGATCACCCGGCTCGACGGCCGCCGCCAGGACGAGCTGTCCACCGGCCAGGTCGTCGGCCGCGCCACCAGCGACCTCCAGCTCATCCAGGGCCTGCTCTTCATGCTCCCGATGACCATCGGGAACGTCCTGCTGTTCCTGATCTCCCTGGGCGTCATGGCCTGGCTGTCCCCGCCGCTCACCCTGGTCGCGCTGGCCGTCGCACCGGCCCTGTGGTGGATCGCCAGGCGCAGCCGGACCAAGCTGCACCCGGCGACCTGGTACGCGCAGGCCCAGGCGGCGGCCGTCGCCGGCGTGGTCGACGGCGCCGTCAGCGGCGTCCGCGTGGTGAAGGGCTTCGGACAGGAGGACCAGGAGACCGGGAAGCTGCGGGAGGTCGGCCGGCGGCTCTACGCGGGGCGGCTGCGCACCATCCGGCTGAACTCCCGGTACACCCCGGCCCTCCAGGCCGTGCCCGCCCTCGGACAGGTGGCGATGCTCGCCATCGGCGGCTGGCTCGCCGTCGGCGGCCACATCACCCTCGGCACCTTCGTCGCCTTCTCCACCTACCTCGCCCAGCTCGTCGGCCCGGTCCGGATGCTCGCCATGGTCCTCACCGTCGGCCAGCAGGCCCGCGCGGGCACCGAACGCGTCCTGGAGCTGATCGACACCGAGCCGACCATGAAGGACGGCACCAAGGAGCTCCCCGCCGACGCCCCCGCGACCGTCGAGTTCGACGACGTCTCCTTCGGCTACGACGACGACCGCCCCGTCCTGCGGGGCCTGTCCTTCGAGATCCGGCCCGGCGAGACGCTTGCCGTCGTCGGCTCCTCCGGCAGCGGGAAGTCCACGGTCTCCCTGCTGCTGCCGCGCTTCTACGACGTGACCCGGGGCGCCGTCCTCATCGGCGGCCACGACGTCCGCGAGCTCACCCTGGACTCCCTGCGGTCCGCGATCGGATTGGTCCCGGAGGACTCCTTCCTCTTCTCCGACACCGTCCGCGCCAACATCGCCTACGGCAACCCGGACGCCACCGACGAGGAGATCGAGGCCGCCGCCCGCGCCGCCCAGGCCCACCGCTTCGTCGCCGAACTGCCCGACGGCTACGCCACCAAGGTCGGCGAGCACGGCCTGACCCTCTCCGGCGGCCAGCGCCAGCGCATCGCGCTCGCCCGCGCCCTGCTCACCGACCCCCGCCTGCTCGTCCTCGACGACGCCACCTCCGCCGTCGACGCCCGCGTGGAGCACGAGATCCACGAAGCCCTCACCCACGTCATGGAGGGCCGCACGACCCTCCTGATCGCCCACCGCCGCTCCACCCTCAACCTCGCCGACCGCATCGCCGTCCTCGACGACGGCCGCCTCGCCGACCTCGGCACCCACGAGGAGCTCCAGGAACGGTCCGCGCTGTACCGGCGCCTGCTCACCGACCCCGACGAGCTGGGCGGCGTCTCACCCGGCCACGCCCGGCCCGCCGCACCCCGCGAGGACACCTCCGTCCGCGAGGAGCTGGACGCCGAGTTCGACGCCGAGCGCGGCGTGACCCCCCGGCTGTGGACCGGTGACCGCGAGCCCAAGGACACCGCCCTCGCCGGCACACCGGCCACCCCCGAACTCCTCGCCCAGGTCGAGGCGCTTCCTCCCGCCACCGACACCCCCGACGTCGACGAGGCCCGCGCGGTCACCGCCGAGGAGTCCTACGGACTGCGCCGCCTGCTGCGCGGCTTCGGCCTGCCCCTCCTCGTCAGCCTCGGCCTCGTCGCCGTCGACGCGGGCATGGGCCTGCTGCTGCCGGTGATGATCCGGCACGGCATCGACGACGGCGTCACCCGGACGGCGCTCGGCGCGGTGTGGGCGGCCTCGCTCCTCGCGCTGCTGGCCGTGCTCGTGCAGTGGGCCGCGCAGACCGGCGAGACGCGGATGACCGGCCGCACCGGCGAACGCGTCCTGTACTCCCTGCGCCTGAAGATCTTCGCGCAGCTCCAGCGCCTCGGCCTCGACTACTACGAACGCGAGCTGACCGGCCGGATCATGACGAGGATGACCACGGACGTCGACGCCCTGTCGACGTTCCTGCAGACGGGCCTGGTCACGGCGTTCGTGTCGGTCGTCACCTTCTTCGGCATCATGGCCGCCCTGCTGGTGATCGACGTGCAGCTCGCCCTCGTCGTCTTCGCCACCCTGCCCCCGCTGATCATCGCCACGTTCTTCTTCCGCCGGGCGAGCGTGAAGGCGTACGAACTCGCCCGCGAGCGGGTGTCGACGGTCAACGCCGACCTCCAGGAGTCGGTGGCCGGGCTGCGGATCGTGCAGGCCTTCCGCCGTGAGCGCGACGGCGGGGCGCGGTTCGCCGAGCGCAGCGACAGCTACCGGCTGGCGCGCATCCGCGGCCAGTGGCTGATCTCGGTGTACTTCCCCTTCGTCCAGTTCCTGTCGTCGGTCGCCGCGGCGGCCGTGCTGATCGCCGGCGCGGGCCGCATCGACGACGCGACGCTGACCACCGGCGCACTGGTGGCCTACCTGCTCTACATCGACCTGTTCTTCGCGCCGGTCCAGCAGCTCTCCCAGGTCTTCGACGGCTACCAGCAGGCCGCGGTCTCCCTCGGGCGCATCCAGGAACTGCTGCGGGAGCCGACGTCCACGCGGTCCGCCGACGAACCCCTCCAGGTGCTCTCCCTGCGCGGCGAGATCGCCTTCGAGGACGTCCACTTCGCGTACGCGGACGACGAGGAGGCCCTGACCGGCATCGACCTGCGCATTCCCGCAGGTCAGACCGTGGCGTTCGTCGGCGAGACCGGCGCCGGCAAGTCGACCCTGGTCAAGCTGGTGGCCCGGTTCTACGACCCCACCTCGGGCCGGGTCCTGGCCGACGGCACGGACCTGCGCTCCCTGGACCTCACGTCGTACCGCCACCGGCTCGGGGTCGTCCCCCAGGAGGCGTACCTGTTCCCGGGCACCGTCCGAGACGCCATCGCCTACGGCCGCCCCGACGCCACCGACGCCGAGGTGGAGGCGGCGGCGCGGGCGGTGGGCGCCCACGAGATGATCGCCACCCTCGACGGCGGCTACCTCCACGAGGTCGCCGAGCGCGGCCGCAACCTCTCGGCCGGCCAGCGCCAGCTGATCGCCCTGGCGCGCGCCGAACTCGTCGACCCGGACGTCCTGCTCCTCGACGAGGCGACCGCCGCTCTCGACCTGGCCACCGAGGCCCAGGTCAACCAGGCCACCGACCGCCTCGCGGGCCGCCGCACCACCCTGGTGGTCGCACACCGGCTGACGACCGCGGCCCGCGCGGACCGCGTGGTCGTGATGGACCACGGCCGGGTCGCGGAGGACGGCACCCACGAGGAACTCCTGGCCCGCGACGGACACTACGCCCGGCTGTGGCGCACGTTCGTCGGGGAGGCCGAGCCGGAGGAGCCGGTCGGCGCGTCCCGGTGACGCCCGCGCAACCAACCGACACACCCCCTGCGTCCGTACATCAGTACGGGACGTCGTACGGCACATGCGGGAGGGACCGTGGGCAGGGGCGAGCGAGGTGGCATACACCGGCGGGTGGCGGGCGGACTGGCCGTGCTGACGGCGGCCGGGGTGCTCGCCGTCGCGGTGCCGGGCAGCGCCCAGGCCGCGCCCTCGACGTGCGCGGGACGCAAGGTGCGGACGCTGTCGTTCTCCGCCGGCCACGTGCAGGTCTACCGCAACAGCGGCAACGTCTGCGCGATCACCTTCCAGAAGAGCCCCGGCACCGAACGGCCGATCACGGTCAGTGTGCAGGCGCGCGGCCACGTCGCCGTCACCCGCACGCGGAACCACAGCCGCAGCTCCGTCCCGGTGACCGTCCGCGCCGGTCACCGCTGGGTGCTGATACGGGGCTGGGTGGGGCGATCCTCGGTCAGTTCGGGCTGGATCCGCTGCTGATCCGGGCCGCGTGACGCAAGTCCCTCTGGTGTGACGGGTGTTGCTCCGATAGCTTCCGGCGCACATCTGTCTCACAGGGAAGGGTGCACGCGCATGCGCAACGCGCTCAGATGGCTGCTGGCGTTCACCGTGCTCATAGGCACGCTGAGCACGGCGGGAGCCGCGACCGCGGCCGAGCCGGAGGCCACGGACATCAAAGACCGGCTGCTTTCCGTACCGGGCATGAGCCTGGTCCAGGAGAAGCCGTACCCCGGCTACCGCTTCTTCGTCCTGAACTACACGCAGCCGGTCGACCACCGGCACCCGGCCAAGGGCACGTTCCAGCAGCGGATCACCGTGCTGCACAAGGACGTCAGCCGCCCGACGGTCTTCTACACCGGCGGCTACAGCGTCTCCACCAACCCCGGCCGCCGCGAGCCCACGCAGATCGTCGACGGCAACCAGGTCTCCATGGAGTACCGCTTCTTCACGCCGTCCCGCCCCGACCCGGCCGACTGGTCCAAGCTGGACATCTGGCAGGCGGCCAGTGACCAGCACCGCATCTTCGAGGCCCTGAAGACGATCTACCCGAAGAACTGGATCTCCACGGGCGGCTCCAAGGGCGGCATGACGGCCACCTACTACGAGCGCTTCTACCCCAGGGACATGGACGGCGTCGTCGCGTACGTCGCCCCCAACGACGTCGTCAACCACGAGGACTCGGCCTACGACCGCTTCTTCGCCACCGTCGGCACCAAGGAGTGCCGCGACCGTCTGAACGCCGTGCAGCGCGAGGCGCTGGTGCGCCGGGAACCGCTGGAGAAGAAGTACGCCGAGTACGCGGCGGCCGAGGGCCTCACCTTCGCCACCATCGGCGGCCTGGACCGCGCCTACGAGGCCGTCGTCCTCGACTACGTCTGGGGCTTCTGGCAGTACAGCCTGCTCTCCGACTGCGACTCGATCCCGGCGAACGCGGCGGCCGCGACCGACGACGAGATCTGGACCTCGATCGACACGATCTCGGGCTTCTCGTTCTACGCGGACCAGGGCCTGTCGCCGTACACGCCGTACTACTACCAGGCGGGCACCCAACTGGGCGCGCCCACCATCCACTTCCCGCACATCGAGAAGAAGTACATCCGCTACGGCTACCAGCCGCCGCGCAACTTCGTCCCGCGCGACATCTCGATGCGGTTCCAGCCGTGGGCGATGCGCGACATCGACACCTGGGTCCGGCACAACGCCCGCCACATGCTGTTCGTCTACGGCCAGAACGACCCGTGGGGCGCCGAGCCCTTCCGCCTCGGCCAGGGCGCGAAGGACAGCTATGTCTTCACCGCCCCCGGCCTGAACCACGGAGCGAACGTCGCCGGACTCGTCGCCGACGAGAAGGCGCTGGCCACGGCCCGCATCCTGGAGTGGGCGGGCGTCTCGGCGTCGGCCGTCTCCCGGGCCAGGCCGCTGGCGAAGTTCGACGCCCGGCTGGACGTGCGCGACGTGGAGCGCGAGCCGACGCTGCGCCCGTGACCGCGTGACCGCGTGACCGCGTGACCGCGTGACCGCGTGACCGCGTGACCGCCCCGCGGGACGCCGCGCACCCGTGCGGCGTCCCGCCCCGCCGCCGCCCCGATTCCCGGTTGTCCGCCGTTCCGGCGCGGCACTACCGTGCCGCGGTGGACCTCTTCTCACGCGCCTGGACCGCACTGCTCACGGCCGTCGCCGACACCCCGGACGAGGACTTCGAGCGGCCCTCCGGCTGCACCGGCTGGCTCGTGCGGGACCTGGCCTGCCATCTGGTCATCGACGCCCAGGACGTCCTGATCACCCTGGTGACGCCGGCCGACTCCGCACCCACCGTGGACGCGGTCACCTACTGGGAGCTCCTGGAGGGACCGCCGACCGGCGAGGACCCGCTCGACGCGCTGATCCCCCGGCTGGCCGCCGCGTACGGGGAGCCGCGGTGGCTCAGGTTCCATCTGGACGACGTCGGGTCCGCCGCGGGCCGCGCCGCCGCGCTCGCCGACCCCGCCGCCCGCGTCGGCACCCGCGACCAGGTGCTGACCGTCGGTGACTACCTTTCCGCGTACGTGCTCGAATCCACGCTGCACCACCTGGACCTGATCGCGCACCGGCCGTCGGCCGACGGGCCGCCCGCCGAGACCCTCGCGGCGTCCCGCACGGCGCTGGAGAAGATCGCCGGGTCGCCGTTCCCCGCCTCCTGGTCCGACGGCGACGTGCTGCTGGTGGGCACCGGACGGCGCCCGCCGACCGGCGCGGAGCGGGCCGCGCTGGGCACGCTCGCGGCACGGCTCCCCCTCGTCCTGGGCTGAGGGGCCTTGCACTGTGCCCGCCCGGGCCGCGCGGACTGATCAGGCGCTCGTCGCGCAAGGACCCCTGAGCGGGACCGCCCGTACTCACCCGTACGTCAGGCCGTGGCCCATCGGGTACAGCACCCGCGCCGGGTCGTCCGCGCGCGGCACCGGCACGGGCAGTCTCCCGCGCGGCGCGACCGCGCCCGCGATCACCCGGGCGGCGGCGCGGAGTGCGACGTCGGTCCAGCAGTAGGTCGCCAGGCAGGCGTTCACCCAGGGGAGCCGCGCCGCGTCGTACGGGTTGCGGACCGCTGCCGCGACCACCGGCCGTCCGGTCGCCGCCAGTCGTTCCACCAGGGTCCGCTGGGGGCTGTCCGCCGTGACGTTGTACGTCGTGACCACCACGGCGTCGGCCTCGCGCGCTGCCGCCTCCGCCGCCGTGACCGTCTCGGGCGCGGGCGCCGTGCCCGTGGACAGGGCCGTCGCCGTGAAGCCCAGGTCGGTGAGGGCGGCGGCGAGGACCTGGGTGGGCGGGCCCGTGGTGCCGGAGGGGGAGGCCGGGTCGGCGCCCAGCACCAGGAGCCGCGGGTGGGTGCGGGGGGAGAGAGGGAGCACCGGTCCGTCGTTGACGAGCAGCGTCGTCGTCCGCTCGGCGAGCCGGTCGGCCGCCGCGAGGTGCGCCCGCGCGCCGACCGTCCGTCCGGCGTCGGCCACACCGACGTACGGCTCGTCGAACAGGCCCAGCCGCGCCTTCAGCCGCAGGATCCGCAGGACCGCCTCCTCCAGCCGCTCCCGCGGCAGCTCCCCCTCCCGTACGGCCGTCAGGACGGCGTTCCAGGCGACGGCCAGGTCGGGCGGGTTGAGGAGCTGGTCGACGCCCGCCCTGAGCGCGAGCACGGGCACACGGTCGTCGCCGTACTTCGTGCGCACGCCCGCCATGTCGAGGGCGTCGGTCACCACGACCCCGTCGTAGCCCAGGTGTTCGCGCAGCAGGCCGGTGACCACGGGACGGGAGAGGGTGGCCGGGTCGCCGGTGGCGTCGAGCGCCGGGACCAGGAGGTGCGCGGTCATGATCGAGTCGACGCCGGCCGCGATCGCCGCCCGGAACGGCGCCGCGTCCAGCTCCTCCCACACGGCGCGGGTGTGGGTGATGACGGGGAAGCCGAGGTGGCTGTCGACGGCCGTGTCGCCGTGACCCGGGAAGTGCTTGGCGGTGGCCGCGACCCCCGCCGAACGGTAGCCCTCGACCTGCGCGGCCACCAGGGCGGCCACGGCCCGCGGGTCGGCGCCGAAGGAGCGGACGCCGATGACCGGGTTGGCCGGGTCGACGTTGACGTCGGCGACGGGGGCGTAGTCCTGTCGGATGCCCATCGCGCGCAGCTCACGGCCCGACAGGGCGCCGAGCGTGCGGGCGTCGTCGCGTGAGCCGCCGGCACCGATCGCCATCGCGCCCGGGAAGAGCGTGGCGGGCCTGCCGACGCGGGCCACGGCGCCGTGCTCCTGGTCGGTGGAGATCAGCACCGGCACGCCGCGCGGCTGTCGGAGCGCGGCCCGCTGGATGCCGTCGGACAGGTCCGCGATCCGGAGCGGGTCGCGGGTGTTGTGCGCCCAGGCGAAGTAGATGATCCCGCCGACCCGGTAGCGGGCGATCAGCTCGGCGGCCGTGCGCACGCCCAGCTCCCGGAGGTTGGCGTCGGCGTCGGCCGGATCGGGAGCGGTGGCGGAGTGGCCGAAGACCCGGCTGACGAAGACCTGGCCGACCTTCTCCTCCAGGGTCATGCGGGAGACCAGCTCGCGCAGGCGGCGGTCGTCGGCGTGCGCGGTGCCGCCGAGGGCGAGGGCCGTGCCGAGTCCGGCGGTGGCGGCGAGGACGGTACGTCTGGAGGGCACGAGCGCTCCTTCCGGGCCGGTCGGGGAGCCTGCACGGTACCCGCGGGAGGGGCCGTCACCGGCGCATTGGAGGGGGGCGCGCCGATGACGGCGTGCTGCCGGCCCCGGTACGGCGGAGAGGGTGGTCAGCGATCGCAGCCAGCAGCGAGGGCCGACACCGCACCGAGGAGACTCGTCCGACAGCTCGCGGATGGGACGGTCGGAGGGCGACGCGGGTTCCCCCAACCGGCCGGCCGCCTCCGCCGAACGCACCGCCTTCCGCCGAGGCGGTCGTCCTGCGCAGGGTCGGGTGTCCTGCGCCGGGTCGGGTGTCGTGCGCGGGGTCGGTCGTCCTGCGCCGGGTCGGGTGTCCGGCGCGGGGTCGGGTGTCGTGCGCGGGGTCGGTCGTCCTGCGCCGGGTCGGGTGTCGTGCGCGGGGTCGGTCGTCCTGCGCCGGGTCGGGTGTCGTGCGCCGGGTCGGGTGTCCTGCGTCGGGTCGGGTGTCCGGCGCGGGGTCGGGGGTCGGTCGTCCTGCGCCGGGGCGGATGTCCTGCGCCGAACCCGCCGCCTCAGTCGAAGGCCGGTGTTCGTGGGCGAGTCGGTGAGCGGCCTGCGCTGGTGTGCGGCGGCCCTGCCGGCCCAGCTGGTCGGCGGGGTGGCCCTTGACCTTCCCGGCGCCCGCCCGCAGGCCCCGCCCCGCGCGTCCGGCCCGCTCCCGCGGCCCACCCCGCCCTCCGTCCATCCCGTGGACGAGCCCGCCCCGCGTGTCCCCGTCGCGGGATCATGAGGGCCATGCCCCTCGTCGACATCCCCGGCTCCAAGTCCATCACCGCCCGTGCCCTGTTCCTGGCGGCCGCCGCCGACGGAGTCACCACCCTCCAGCGGCCCCTGCGGTCCGACGACACCGAGGGCTTCGCCGAGGGCCTGGCCCGGCTGGGGTACCGCGTGGGGCGGACGCCGGACACCTGGCAGGTCGACGGACGCCCGCAGGGCCCCGCGGTCGCCCAGGCCGACGTGTACTGCCGTGACGGCGCCACCACCGCCCGCTTCCTGCCCGCCCTGGCCGCCGCCGGCCACGGCACCTACCGCTTCGACGCCTCGCCCCAGATGCGCCGCCGGCCCCTGCTGCCGTTGACCCGCGCCCTGCGCGACCTGGGCGTGGACGTGCGGCACGAGGAGGCGGAGGGGCACCACCCGCTGACCGTCAGGGCGGCCGGAGTGGAGGGTGGGGACGTCGTCCTGGACGCCGGCCAGTCCTCCCAGTACCTGACCGCCCTGCTGCTGCTCGGGCCGCTCACCCGCACCGGCCTGCGGATCACCGTCACCGACCTGGTCTCCGTGCCGTACGTGGAGATCACGCTGGCGATGATGCGGGCGTTCGGGGCGGACGTCGTCCGCGAGGGGAACGTCTTCGTCGTTCCGCCGGGCGGCTACCGGGCCACCACCTACGCCGTCGAGCCCGACGCGTCGACGGCGAGCTACTTCTTCGCGGCGGCCGCGGTGACACCGGGCGCCGAGGTGACCGTGCCCGGCCTCGGCCGGGGCGCGCTCCAGGGCGACCTGGGCTTCGTGGACGTCCTGCGGCGGATGGGCGCGCGGGTGGAGACCGGCGCCGACCGCACCACCGTGACCGGCACCGGCGAACTGCGCGGCGTCACCGTCACCATGCGGGACATCTCCGACACCATGCCGACCCTCGCCGCCCTCGCGCCCTTCGCCTCCGGGCCGGTGCGCATCGAGGACGTGGCCAACACGCGCGTGAAGGAGTGCGACCGGCTGGAGGCCTGCGCGGAGAACCTGCGGCGGCTGGGCGTGGACGTCACGACCGGCCCCGACTGGATCGAGATCCAGCCCGGCCCGATGGCGCCCGGCGCGCGGATCAAGACCTACGGCGACCACCGCATCGTCATGTCCTTCGCGGTGACCGGACTGCGCGTCCCCGGAATCTCGTTCGACGACCCCGGCTGCGTCCGCAAGACTTTCCCCGGTTTCCACGAGGCGTTCGCACGGCTGCGGAAGGACATCATCGGGTGAGTGCACCGCCTGAGGCGCCGGTTCTCCAGGGCGCGCTGGTGCGTCTGGGGCCGCTGGAGCGACGGCACGCGGCCGAACTGGCCCGGGCGGCGGAGGAGGACCGGGGCTCGTACGCGTACACCTGGGTCCCGCGGGCCCACGAGGTCGGCGCCTGCATCGACGCCCAGCCGGCCCGCGCCGCGACCGGACGCCTCGCGCCCTAACTCCTGGGCCCCGGGCGAGGACGGCCGCCTCCGCGACTCCGCGATCTTCTCGATCACGTCGCAGGAGCGGCCGCAACGGCGGGCGCGACTGGAGGAACGGGTGGCGCGCTACGCGGCGCGAACGGCACCCCGGCACCCGTCGCGCGGTGGGGCCTGAGGGGCGCCGGTACCCGTCGCGCGGAGGGGCCATGAGAGGCGTCGGTACCCGTCGGGCTGTCGGGCCTGAAGGTCGTCGGAACCCGCTGGCCGGCGAGATCTGGCGGGCGTTGGAACCCGCCGCCCGGCAGGAGTCAGGGGTCTCGGGGGCCCGACGTCGGGTGGGATCCGAGGAGTCGTCGTCGGCGGGTCACGGTGTCAGCGCGCCCGCCGCCGCCCGCAGTTCCTCCCGCACCGCCGCCACCACCGGATCGCCCTCCGACCCCGCCCGTACGGCGACGAAGACGTTCCGCGACGGCGGCTCGCCCTCGGCCGGGCGCAGCGCCAGGTCCCGGTGGGCGTACAGCGAGCGGACCAGACGGGGGACCAGGGCCACCCCCAGACCCGCCTCGACCAGACCGGCCAGTGCGGCCCAGTCGTCGACGGCGTGCCGGATCTCGGGCGTGAAACCGGCCGCCGCGCAGACCGAGCGGGTCACCGCACCGCAGCAGCTCAGCGCGTCGCCGACGATCCACGGGTCCCGGGCCAGCGCCCGCAACGGCACCTCGGACCGGGCGGCGAGCGGGTGGTCGGGCGGGAGGGCGACGTCCAGGAAATCGGTGAGCAGGTCCTCTCGGGCGTAGCGGCGGTCGGTGGACGGCGGCGCCGCCGCGAAGTCGACGGCCACCGCCACGTCGACCCGGCCGCCGTCGAGCGCGGTGAACAGATCGGGCGGCTCGGCCTGCACGACGTTCACGCGGAGGCCGGGGAGGCGGGCGCTCAGGGCGCGCAGCGCGGGCGGCAGCAGACCGAGGATGCCGCTGGAGAAGCAGCCGACGGTCACCGTGCCCCGGTGGCCCTCGGCGTAGGCCGCGAGGTCGGCGCGCGCCCGTTCGACCTGCGCGGCGATCACCTCGGCGTGCGCGAGCAGCACCCGCGCCTGTCCGGTGAGGCGCACACCCCTGCCGTGGCGTTCCGTCAGGGGGACGCCCAGGTCGCGGGCGAGCCCGGCGAGTTGCTGGGAGACGGCGGACGGGGTGAGGTGCAGGGCCTCGGCGGTGCGCGCCAGACTGCCCCGGCGCTGGAGCTCGCGCAGGACGGTGAGGCGACGCAGATCTATGGTGAAGGCAGGGCTTAACGGTTCCACGCCGGAAGATTAACTGGACCTTCCGTCCCGTCGCCGGGGATCATCGGCGCATGACCGATTCCGGCCTCTCGTCCGCCGCGTACCTCATCCTCCACGGCTGGCAGAACCACCGTCCCGCGGCCCACTGGCAGCACTGGCTCGCCGACCGGCTCGCCGGGCGCGGTCACTCCGTCACCTACCCGCAGCTGCCCGACCCCGACGACCCGTCCCTGGAGGTGTGGCTGGGCGAGCTGGCCCGCCACCTCGACGGGCTGGGCGTCCGGGCCGCCGCCGGCGAGCGGGTCGTCGTCGCCCACAGCCTCTCCGTCCCGCTCTGGCTGCACGCCGTCGCGCGGGGCGTGCCGGGGACCGACGCCGTCGACCGGGTGCTGCTGGTGGCCCCGCCGTCCGGCTCCGTCCTGGCCCGTCACCCCGAGGTCGCCGAATTCGCCGTCGCCCCGCTCGAGAAGCTCACGTCGCCCGCCCCGACCCGGCTCGTCGCCGGCGACGACGACCCCTACTGCCCGGAAGGCGTCCAGTCCGTCTACGGCGATCCGCTGGGCCTGACCGCCGAACTCCTCCCGGGCGCCGCCCACCTCGACCTGGACGCCGGCTACGGTCCCTGGCCGTCCGTGCTGGAGTGGTGTCTGGACGCGGACGCGCGGCTCACGGTCCGGCCGGGGCCGTAGCCGGGGGCTCCGGGGCGGACGAACCCTTCCGGTCCTCGTCGTCGTCCGCCGCCCCCCGCTTCCGCAGTTCCGGCGTGGTCGCGGCCACCGCCGTCACCGCGAGCAGGCACAGCAGCCCACCGGTGATCAGGGCGGTCGCGCCCGAGGACCACCCCGCCACCAACCCGCCGCGCAGACTGCCGAGGTGCGGGCCGGCCTGGCCGACGACGGTCTCGGCCGCCGTCACCCGGCCCAGCAGGGCGTCCGGGGTGCGGGTCTGCACGATCGTCGTCCGGGACAGGACGGCCACCGCGTCCGCCGCGCCCGCCAGGACCAGCATCCCGAGGCCGGCCCACGCGTTCGGCATCAGCCCGAACAGGGCCAGGGCCACGCCCCAGGTGGCGGAGGCGCACAGCATCACCGGCCCCGGACGGGCCGACCGGGTCACCGGACCGGAGAACGCGGTCGCGGCGACCCCGCCCACCGCGAGCGCCGACAGGAACAGGCCGAGGGTGTGCGGGTCACCGCCGAAGCGCTCCGCGTTGACCAGCGGGAACAGGCCGGTCGGCATCGCGAGGACGGTCGCGGCCAGGTCGGTCAGCAGCGCGCCGCGCACCACCCGGTGGCCGGTCAGGAAACGCAGTCCGTCCAGGACGCCGTGCAGCCCGGGCCGGGACTTCTCGCCCTCCGGCGGCAGCGCGGGCAGACCGAAGGCGCCGTAGAAGGACAGACCGAAGCTGAGGGCGTCCAGGAGGTAGCAGACGCCGATGCCCCACCAGCCGAGGACGACGCCGGCGACGGCCGGGCCGAGCAGCATCATCGCCTGCCCGGTGACCTGGTTCAGGGCCAGGCCCGCGGCCACCTGCTCCTTGGGCAGCAGCCGCGGCACGAACACGCCCGCCGCCGGCGCCCCCACCGCTCCGAACGACGCCTGCGCCGCGACAAGCGCCAGCACGACGGTCACCGGGACATGCCCCGTGAAGCCCTGCACGGCCAGCAGCACCGAACAGACCGCCTGCCCGACGGTGGCCGCCAGGTAGACCCGGCGCCGGTCGGCCCGGTCCACCCAGGCCCCCGCGAACAGCCCGAAGCCGATCATCGGCAGCGCCTGCGCCAGCCCGACCGCGCCGCTCCAGACCGCGCTGTGCGTCATGTCCCACACCTGGTACATGACGGTGACCATGGTCATGAAGCCACCGAGCGTGGACACCGTGCGCCCGATCAGCAGCCGCCGGAAGACGGGGGAGGAGCGAAGGGGCCGGACGTCGAGAAGACCCCGACGAAACCTCATGACTCCGACGACCCGACGACGCACGCGATACGCGCCCCACTCTGCTGATCCACGGCGCGGAGGCTATCCCGGCGCACGACGACCCCGCCAACGGATTTCGCCACGGGGCAGCGCCACCGCCGACCGGTGACGACCGCCCCGCCGCGACCGCCCTCGCCGCGGCCGCCCCGCCGCGACCGCCCTCGCCGCGGCCGCCCCGCCGCGACCGCCCTGCCGCGACGCGGCCCCACCACGTCCCGAGCTACCGGCCACACCCGCACCCGCACCACCGTGACCACGGGCGTCTGCGACCGTACGGCCGTGTCCGCCGACAGCGGCCGTGCTGTCGGGGCCGTCGGCGTCTGCGGCCGTGCCGCCGTGCCCGTCGGCCTCCGCGGCCGCGCCGCCGTGCCCGTCGGCCTCCGCGGCTGTGCTCTAGTGCCGGCCCGCGGCTACGGCCGCGCTACCGCTACCGCGAACCGATCACGCCGGCCGATGGCAGCCACCCCGCAACCGCGGAACAGCCCACGACCGCGGGCCGTCTCACGACCGCGGGCCGGCCCACGACCGCGGGCCGGCCCACGACCGCGGGCCGGCCGACGACCGAGGCCGCGAGCACGACCCGGGGAGCGCGAGCACGACCGCGGTCTGGCCCACGACCGGGGCCGCGCGAGCACGACCGCGGTCTGGCCCACGACCGGGGCAACGCGAGCACGACCGCAGGGAGACCGACGATCGCGCCGACCCCGGTCGCCCCGCTCACGCCGCTTCGTTGAGCAGGCGGGCGAGGTGTTCCCGTCCCGCGCTCAGGAGACCCTCCAGGGGTTCGGCGGACTCGTACCACCGCTTCTCGTACTCCCAGCACAGCCAGCCGTCCCAGTCGTGGCGTGAGAGCACCTCCACGCACTCGCCGAGCGGCAGCACCCCCGCGCCCAGCGCCAGCGGGGTCGTGTCGCCGGCCGAGGCGATGTCCTTGACCTGCACGTACCCGAGGTGGGGCGAGAGCGCGGCGTAGGTGTCCAGCGGCTGCTCGCCGCCCCGCCAGGTGTGCATGACGTCCCACAGCGCGCCGACCTGCCGGTGGCCGACCAGGCCCAGGACGCGCATCGCGTCGGCGCCGGTGGGGTGCGAGTCGTGGGTCTCCAGCAGGACGCGGACGCCGAGGTCGGCGGCGTACTCGGCGACGACCCCGAGCCGCCGGGCGGCGACCGCGTCGGCCTCGGCGGGGGACTGGTCCTCGGAGCCGCCGGGGAAGACGCGGACGAAGGGCGCGCCGAGGTCGCGCGCGAGCCCGACGAGCTCTCGCGTCTCCTCGATCACGGGTTCGTCCTCGCCCGGCGCGGCCATGCGCGCGTACCCCGCGACCCCGAGGATCTCGACCCCCGCCTCCTTGAAGGCGGCGGCGACACCTGACCGTTCGTCCGGACTGAGGCCGGGGTGGACCGGCTCCTCCGGGTGGGCGCGCAGTTCGACACCGTGATAGCCGTGCGCGGACGCGAGCCGCAGCACGTCGGCGAGCGGCAGACCGGGAACACCGAGGGTGGAGAAGGCGAGCTTCATGGTCACCACTGTGGCGCCGGTGGGCGGTACCGGTCCAGTCAGGGGCGATTTCCGCCGCTCCGCGACCCGGCCCGAGAGCCGCTCTTCCGCCGACCCGGCCGCCCGGGAACGCGTTCGTCACCCTCCCCCGGAACACCTCGGCCGACCGCTCCCACGGGGGCGGCAGGGCCCGACCGCCCGCCGCGACGGTCCGCGCCGCGACGGCCCGCGCCGTGACGCTCCGGCCCGTCCGGGGCCGCGCAACGACCCTCAGTCCCGAGGCCCCCCGGTCGACCCCCGCACCGTCAGCTCGCCCCGCACCACGGCGATCCCGCCGGGCGGCGCGCGACCGCCCCCGCCGCGACGCTCCGGCCCGTCCGGGGCCGCGCAACGACCCTCAGTCCCGAGGCCCCCCGGTCGACCCCCGCACCATCAACTCGCCCCGCACCACGGCGATCCCGCCGGGCGGCGGCTCCTCGCGGCCCATCGCGATCCGGCCGGCCCGTGCCCCCGCCTCCGCCAGCGGCAGCCGTACCGTCGTCAGCGCGGGCACCGCGTCGACGCTGAAGGGCAGGTCGTCGAAGCCGGCCACCGACACGTCCTCGGGGATCCGGAACCCGGACTCCCGCAGTGCCGCGCACGCGCCCAGCGCGACGGAGTCGTTCGCGGCGACGACCGCCGTCAGGGACGGGTCCCGCCGCAGCAGCTCCAGTGTGGCCTCGTGGCCCGCCCGCCGGTCGTAGCGTCCGTGGACCGTCCAGCGGGGGTCCTCCTCGATACCGGCGGCGGCCAGCGCCGCGCGGTGACCCTCCAGCCGGTGCCGGGTGGTGGTCCGCTCCTCCGGTCCCGCGATGTACCCGAGCCGCCGGTGGCCCAGCCCGATCAGATGGTCGGTGAGTTCCCGGCCGCCGCCCCGGTTGTCGAAGGTCAGCGCGATCGCCCCGGTGTCCGGCGCGGGCGGCCGCCCGCACAGCACCACCCGCGTCCCCGCCTCCGCCAGCTTGCGCAGCTTCGCCGCCACCGCCGCCGCGTGCGGCTCGTTCTCCATGGCACCGCCGGTCAGCACCACGGCCGCGGCCCGCTGCCGCTGCAACAGCGTCAGATACGTCAGTTCCCGCTCCGGCGAGCCCCCGGTGTTGCACACCACCGCCAGCCGCTCGCCGCCGGCTCTGCCGCCCGGCCCCCCGATCTCCGACTGGATCGCGCTCGCCATGATCCCGAAGAAGGGGTCGGCGATGTCGTTGACGAGGATGCCGACCAGGTCGGAGGTGGCCGCGGCCAGCGCGCTCGCCGGGCCGTTCAGCACGTAGTCGAGCTCGTCCACGGCCCGCAGCACCCGCTCCCGGGTGGAAGCGGCCACGGGATAGTTCCCGTTCAGTACGCGCGACACCGTCGCGGGGGAGACCTGCGCGCGGGCCGCCACGTCCGCCAGGGTCACCGTCATCTCGTCGTCCTCCGGTCGCGCATCTCGTCGTACGTCCGTTCTCGTACGACCACGTAGACAGCCCCGCCCGGGGCATGGTTCCGGGCGTGCCGAGCAGACCTTACGGCCCAGCACCCCGTTTGTTCGCCCCCTCGAACAACTCGGGATGGACACGGTCTTGTCCGGACCGCTGGTCAGAGGCTAGCTTCTCCCTGGATAGAAAGCGCTTGCTGTCACGCTGATCAGGAAGAGGCGTACGTGCGGCGCACTCACCGACGTACACGCCTACGAAGGGACCGACGTGACACGCAAGACGGTGCGTATCGCCATGAACGGCGTGACCGGGCGCATGGGCTACCGCCAGCACCTGGTCCGCTCCATCCTGGCCATCCGCGAACAGGGCGGACTCGACCTCGGTGACGGCACCGTGCTGTGGCCGGAGCCGATCCTCGTCGGCCGCCGCGAGCACGTGCTCAGGGCGCTCGCCGAACAGCACGGCCTGGAGCACGTCTCCACCGACCTCGACGCCGTCCTCGCCGACCCGAGCGTCGAGATCTACTTCGACGCCCAGGTCACCTCCGCCCGTGAGGAGGCGATCAGGAAGGCGATCGCGGCGGGCAAGCACATTTACACCGAGAAGCCCACGGCCACCGGCCTGGAGGGCGCCCTGGAGCTGGCCCGGCTGGCGACCGAGGCCGGCGTCAAGCACGGCGTCGTCCAGGACAAGCTGTTCCTCCCCGGCCTGCTCAAGCTGAAGCGCCTCATCGACGGCGGTTTCTTCGGCCGGATCCTGTCCGTCCGCGGAGAGTTCGGCTACTGGGTCTTCGAGGGCGACTGGCAGGCTGCCCAGCGCCCCTCCTGGAACTACCGCGCCGAGGACGGCGGCGGCATCGTCGTCGACATGTTCCCGCACTGGGAGTACGTCCTGCACGAGCTGTTCGGCCGCGTGAAGTCCGTCCAGGCCATCGCCACCACCCACGTCCCGCAGCGCTGGGACGAGAACGGCAAGCCCTACGACGCGACGGCCGACGACGCCGCCTACGGCATCTTCGAGCTCGAGGGCGGCACCATCGCCCAGATCAACTCCTCCTGGGCGGTCCGCGTCAACCGCGACGAGCTCGTCGAGTTCCAGGTCGACGGCACCGAGGGATCGGCCGTCGCCGGTCTGCGCAACTGCCGCGTCCAGCACCGCTCCGCCACCCCCAAGCCGGTCTGGAACCCCGACATCCCCGCCACCGAGGTCTTCCGCGACCAGTGGCAGGAGGTCCCGGACAACCAGGACTTCGACAACGGCTTCAAGGCGCAGTGGGAGCTGTTCCTGCGCCACGTCCACGCCGACGCCCCCTACCAGTGGGACCTGCTGGCCGGCGCCCGCGGCGTGCAGCTCGCCGAGCTGGGCCTGAAGTCCTCGGCCGAGGGCCGCCGCCTCGACGTCCCGGAGATCTCGCTGTGACCATCCGACTGCCGGACGGCGGGGGGGCCCTGCGGACCTACGACCCCCGCCCGGAGCCCCTCGCCCTCACCCCGGGCGCCGCCTTCACCTCCCGTACGGTCTTCTCGGCGGCGCACGTCGTTGCCGACCCGTACGCCGACGTGTCCCCCGACGCGCCCGCCGCCGTCGACTGGGACGCCACCCTCGCCTTCCGCCACCACCTGTGGTCGCACGGACTCGGCGTCGCCGAGGCCATGGACACCGCCCAGCGCGGCATGGGCCTGGACTGGGCCGGCGCGGCCGAGCTGATCCGCCGCAGCGCCGCCGAGGCCCGCAGCGTGGGCGGCCGCATCGCGTGCGGCGTGGGCACCGACCAGATCACCTCGGGCACGCTGGAGGAGGTCCGCGCTGCCTACGAGGAGCAGCTCGCCGTCGTCGAGGAGTCCGGCGCCCAGGCGATCCTGATGGCGTCCCGCGCGCTCGCGGCCGCCGCGTCCGGCCCCGAGGACTACCTGGAGGTCTACGGCCACCTGCTGCGCCAGGCCGGCGAGCCGGTGGTCCTGCACTGGCTGGGCCCGATGTTCGACCCGGCGCTGGAGGGCTACTGGGGCTCGTCCGACCTGGACACGGCGACGGACACCTTCCTGGAGGTGATCGCTGCGCACCCCGACAAGGTCGACGGCATCAAGGTCTCCCTGCTGGACGCCCAGCGCGAGGTCGACCTGCGCCGCCGCCTGCCCGACGGGGTGCGCTGCTACACCGGCGACGACTTCAACTACCCCGAACTGATCGCCGGCGACGCGCAGGGCTTCAGCCACGCCCTGCTCGGCATCTTCGACCCGCTGGGGCCCCTGGCGGCGCAGGCGGTGCGGGTGCTCGACACGGGCGACACGGCGGGCTTCCGCGCCCTGCTCGACCCCACCGTCGACCTCTCCCGCCACCTCTTCCAGGCGCCCACCCGCTTCTACAAGACGGGCGTGGTGTTCCTGGCCTGGCTGGCCGGCCACCAGTCCCACTTCACGATGGTCGGCGGACTCCAGTCGGCCCGCTCCCTGCCCCACTTCGCCCGCGCCTACGAACTCGCCGACGGCCTGGGCCTGTTCCCCGACCCGAAGCAGGCCGAGGAGCGGATGAAGACCCTGCTCGCCCTGTACGGAGTCACCCAGTGAGCAACCCGGACCTGTCCCGCTTCTCCATCAACCAGATGACGGTGAAGCAGCTGTCGATGCCCGAACTGGTCGACGCCTGCGCGGACCTGGGCGTGCCGGGCGTCGGCCTGTGGCGCGATCCGGTGGCGGCGTACGGCCTGGAGGAGACCGCGAAGCTGGTCCGGGACACCGGCCTGACGGTGACGACCCTGTGCCGAGGCGGATTCTTCACGGCGATCGACCCGGACGAACGCGCCGCGGCCCTCGCCGACAACCGCCGCGCGGTCGACGAGGCGGCCACCCTCGGCACGGACACCCTGGTCCTGGTCTCGGGCGGCCTCCCGGCGGGCTCGAAGGACCTGCACGGCGCCCGCGAACGCATCGCCGACGCGCTCGCGGAACTCGGCCCCTACGCCGAGTCCCACGGCGTACGGCTGGCCATCGAGCCCCTGCACCCCATGTACGCCTCCGACCGCTGTGTGGTCTCCACCCTCGCCCAGGCCCTGGACCTCGCGGAACGCTTCCCCGCACACCAGGTCGGCGTCACGGTCGACACGTACCACGTCTGGTGGGACGACCGGGCCCCCGAGCAGATCGCCCGCGCCGGGGCGGGGGGCCGCATCCACGCCTTCCAGCTCGCCGACTGGACGACCCCCCTGCCCGAGGGCGTCCTCAACGGCCGCGGCCAGATCGGCGACGGCGCGATCGACATGCGCGAGTGGAGGGCCCACGTGGAGGCCGCCGGCTACACCGGCCCGATCGAGGTAGAACTGTTCAACGACGCCCTGTGGGCCCGGGACGGACGCGATCTCCTCACCGAGACCGCGGAGCGGTTCGTCCACCACGTCCTCACGTGAACGACCACTGAGGTCCCCACTCGGCACCCACACCCCACCGGCCCCGTCGACGGAGAACTCGTCGAGATTCCCTTGGGGGCAGCCCGAGGGGCCCGGTCGGCAGACCGGGCCCCTCGCAGCGTCCCAAGGTCGTCGACCACACGTCACCCCACCGGGTGGCGGCACGTCGGCCCGGCCGCGGAGCCGGGCGACCGGGCATCACCCTCACCCACGCCCCGCTGACCACATGTCAGAAGAACACCCCGCACCGCAGCAGCACGTTCGCGTACGGTCGCGCCTCGCCCGTCCGGACCACCAGCCGCGCCCCCGCCGACAGCTCCTTCAGCCGCTCGTGGGGGACGAGCGCCAGCTCGGGGAAGTGTCCGTCCAGCAGCGCCGCGGCCGCCGGGTTCGCGGCCCGCACCTCCCGCGCCGCCGTCGCGCCCTCCACGACCAGCTCGGCGAGCAGGCCGTCGACGACCTCCGCGAACGACGGCACCCCCGCCCGGAAGGCCAGGTCCACGACCCGCGGCCCGTCGGGTATCGGCATCCCGGCGTCGCACACCAGCACCCCGTCGCCGTGCCCCAACTCGGCGAGCGCGCCCGACAGATGACGGTTCAGGATCCCCGCCCTCTTCACTGCGCGTCACCTCCCCGCAGCGCCTCGGGCGCGCTGTCCGGCCTCCCGCCGGGGGTCCGGAGGCCGCCCCGCGAGCCCAGGGCCTCGACCTCCTCCGCCGTCGGGAACGACTCCTGCGCGCCCCGCCGGGTGACGGCCACCGCCCCGACCCGGGCCGCGTAGGCCGCCGCCTCGGTCAGGGAGGCACCCGCGCCCAGCTTCCACGCCAGCGCCGCCGTGAAGGAGTCGCCGGCACCCGTGGTGTCCACGGCGTCCACCGCCACCGACGGCACGCGTGCGACGCCCCGCGCGGACGCCACCAACGCGCCCTCGGAGCCCAGGGTCACCACGACCGAGCGGGGACCCTTCGCCAGCAGCAGCCGCGCCCAGTCCTCCGGTTCCCCGCCGACGGCCGCCGCGCCGAGGACGACCTTCGCCTCGTGCTCGTTGACGATCAGCGGGTCGCAGGCCGCGAGCACCTCGGCCGGCAGGGGGCGCGGCGGGGAGGGGTTCAGCACGAACCGGCCGCCCGGTGCCAGGCCGCGGACGACCTCCACGACCGTCTCCAGCGGGATCTCCAGCTGGGCGGAGACCACTCGAGAGGCGTGGAGGAGGGCGGCCGCCGCCCGCACGTCCGCCGGGGTGAGCCGGCCGTTCGCGCCGGGCGAGACGACGATGCTGTTGTCGCCCGACGGGTCGACGGTGATCAGCGCGACCCCGGTCGGCGCCCCGCCCACCAGCACGCCCCCCGTGTCGACCCCGGCCGCCCGCTGCGAGTCGAGCAGCAGGCGCCCGTGGGCGTCGTCGCCGACCCGGGCCAGCAGTGCCGTGCGGGCACCGAGGCGGGCGGCCGCGACCGCCTGGTTGGCTCCCTTGCCGCCGGGATGGACGGCCAGGTCGGAGCCCAGCACCGTCTCCCCGGCCCCGGGCCTGCGCTCGACGCCGATCACCAGGTCGGCGTTGGCCGACCCTACGACCAGTAGGTCGTAGTCGTACATGAAAGAACTCCCCTGGTACGTGACGTGGGGCGGGCGGTCCCAGGACCGCCCGCCCGCTCGCCCATGTCAGCCGCTGAAGCCGGCCACGTTCTCCTTGGTGACCACCTTCACCGGCACCTTCACCGTCTGCTCGACCTTCTTGCCCTGAAGGGCCTTCAGCGCGTTGTCCACGGCGATCCTGCCCAACTGCGACGGCTGCTGCGCCACGGACGCGTACAGCGTGCCGTCCTTGACGGCGTTCAGTCCGTCCGGGGTGCCGTCGAAGCCGACGACCTGCACGGACCGGCCGGCCCTGGAGCCGAGTGCCTTGATCGCGCCGAGTGCCATCTCGTCGTTGGCGGCGATGACGCCTTGGACGTCCGGGTGGGCCTGGAGCAGGTTCGACATCACGTCGAGGCCCTTGGTGCGGTCGAAGTCGGCCGGCTGCTGGGCCAGGACCTGGATGCCGGGGTACGCCTTCAGCCCCTTGGCGAAACCTTCCGCCCGCTCCCGGGCGGCGGAGGTGCCCGCCTGGCCCTGGAGGATGACGATCTTGCCGGCGCCGCCGAGCTTCTCCGCGACGGTCCTGGCCGCCAGTTCACCGCCGGCGACGTTGTCGGAGGCCACCAGCGCGTCCGTCGTCGCCTTGTTGACGCCGCGGTCGACCGCGATGACCGGGATCTTCGCCTGGTCGGCGGCGCGCACGGCCGGACCGGCCGCGTCGGAGTCCACCGGGTTGACGATGACCGCGTCGAAGCCGGAGCTGGTGAAGTTCTGCAACTGGTTGGCCTGTTGCGAGGCGTCGTTCTGCGCGTCGGTGACGGTCAGGTCCACGCCCAGCTTCTCCGCCTCGGCCTGCGCGCCCGACTGGATCTGCACGAAGAACGGGTTGTTGAGCGTCGACAGCGCCAGACCCACCTTGGGGTTCGAGGCCGACGAGGAACCGCCGTGCAGGAAGGAGGTCGCGCCGACGATCGCCACGGTCACCACCGCCGCGAGGGCGTACGTCGCCCCCTGCTTCCCCTTCGCGCCGCCGGCGCCGGCCGCCGCCGGGGTCGCCCCGGCCTTGCGGCGCACGGTGTCCAGCAGCACGGCCAGCGCGATGACGACGCCGATGACGACCTGCTGCCAGAAGGCGGAGACGGACAGCAGGTTCAGTCCGTTGCGCAGCACCGCCAGGATCAGCGCGCCGATCAGCGTCCCGGACGCCTTGCCGGTGCCGCCGGCGAGCGAGGCGCCGCCGATGACGACCGCGGCGATGGCGTCCAGCTCGTAGCCGTCGGCGGCCTGCGGCTGGGCGGAGGACAGCCGGGCGGCGAGCACGACGCCCGCGGCGGCGGCGAACACACCCGACAGGGCGTAGATGGCGAGCTTCTGCCTCTTGACCCGCAGACCCGACAGACGCGCGGCCTCCTCGTTGCCGCCGATGGCGTACATCGAGCGGCCGATGTACGTCCGGCCGAGCACGAACGCCGCGATCAGACCCATCACGACCATGACCAGTACGGGCACCGGCAGCCAGCCGCCGAGCGTGTCGCCCAGGTGCGAGACCGAGTCGGGGAAGGCGATCGGGGAGCCCTCGGAGATCACCAGTGACAGACCGCGGCCCACCGACAGCATCGCGAGCGTCGCGATGAACGGCGGCAGCTTGCCGTACGCGATGAGGAACCCGTTCACCAGGCCGCACGCGATGCCGGTGACGACCGCCAGGACGACCGCCGCGGCGACCGGCACCCCCTGCTCGGTGGCGCTCCACGCCAGTACGGTCGCCGACAGCGCCGCCACCGAGCCGACCGACAGGTCGATGCCGGCCGAGACGATGACGAAGGTGACGCCGAAGGCGAGGACGGCGGTCACGGCGGCCTGGACACCGACGTTGAGCAGGTTGTCGGTGGTCAGGAAGTCGCCCGACAGCGCCGACATGGCGATGACGAGGACGATGAGCGCGGTGAGCGCCCCGTTGTCGAGGAGCAGACGGCGAACCGCCGCGGCGCCACCGGCGCCCGTTGTGCTCCTGAGCGTGTCAGCGGCCACGGCCGGCCTCCATCTCGGTTGGGGTGGGAGTACTGACGGCGAGCGCCATGACGGCGTCCTGGGTGGCCTCGTCGGCGGGGAGTTCCCCGGCGATCCGGCCCTGGGCCATCACCAGCACCCGGTCGCTCATGCCGAGCACCTCGGGCAGGTCGCTGGAGATCATCAGGACCGCGGCGCCGGCGGCCGTCAGCTCGTTGATCAGCTGGTAGATCTCGACCTTGGCGCCGACGTCGATCCCGCGCGTCGGCTCGTCGAGGATCAGCACCCTGGTGTCGGCCAGCAGCCACTTGCCGATGACGACCTTCTGCTGGTTGCCGCCGGAGAGCGTGCGCACGTGCTGGCCGAGGCCCGCCATCCGCACACCCAGCTGCTGTGCGATCCGGTCGGCGGCCGCGTGCTGGGCCCGGAGGTCGACGAGCCCGGCCCGGGTGGCGGACCGCATGGTCACCAGCCCGAGGTTCTCCTCGACGGAGGCGTCGAGCACCAGCCCCTGGCCCTTGCGGTCCTCCGGCACGAGCCCGATCCCGGCCGCCATGGCCGCGTTCACGTCGGACCGGGGGAGCCGTGCGCCCCCGACCGACACCGTCCCGCGGTCGTAGGGGTCCGCCCCGAACACCGCCCGGACGACCTCGGTGCGACCGGCGCCGACCAGACCCGCGACGCCGACGACCTCGCCCGCCCGCACCTCGAAGCTCACGTCGTGGAAGACGCCGTCGCGGGTCAGCCCCTCGACGGACAGCAGGACGGTGCCGGTGCCGGCGCGCTCGCGCGGGTACTGCTGCTCGATGGAACGGCCCACCATGAGCCGTACGAGCTCGTCCTCGGGCGTGGTGGCGGGCACCTGGCCGACCGACCTGCCGTCGCGGATCACCGTGACGCGGTCGCCGAGGGCGGCGATCTCCTCCAGGTGGTGCGTGATGAAGACGACGCCGACGCCGTCCTCGCGCAGCCGCCGCACGATCGCGAAGAGCTTGTCGACCTCCTCCGAGGTCAGCACGGCGGTCGGCTCGTCCATGATCAGCACGCGCGCGTCCAGGCTGAGCGCCTTGGCGATCTCGACCATCTGCAGGCGCGCGATGCCGAGTTCCCGCACCCGCGCGCGGGGCGAGACGCTGACGCCGACCCGTTCCAGCAGGACGGCGGCCTCGGCCTCCATCCGCTTGCGGTCGATCATCCCGAAGCGGCGCGGCTGGCGCCCCAGGAAGATGTTCTCGGCGACCGTCAGATCGGGTACGAGGTTGAACTCCTGGTAGATGGTGGCGATCCCGAGACGCTCGGAGTCCTGCGCCCCGTGGATGCGCACCTCCTCGCCGCCGACCAGGATCCGCCCGGCGTCGGGGCGGTAGGCGCCGGAGAGCATCTTGATCAGGGTGCTCTTGCCCGCGCCGTTCTCACCGAGCAGCACGTGCACCTCGCCCCGGCGCAGGTCGAAGTCGACGCCGTCGAGCGCGACCACGCCCGGGAAGGTCTTGCGTATGCCCTCGATGCGCAGCAACTCGTCCGGGTTGCTCACGACTGGCTCCTTTGTACGGGGGGCTGCACAGCGGGGTCCTGTGCAGGGTTCTCGCCGCACGAGCGGCGCACGACGAGACGGGCGGGGAGGGTGACGGACCGCGGGGTCCTTCCCTCGATGCGGTCGACGAGGGCGCGCACGGCGGCCCGGCCCAGCTCGCCCGTGGGCTGGGCGATCGCGGTGATCGGCGGATCGGTGTGCACGAACCACGGGATGTCGTCGAACGCGGCGAGCGCGATGTCGTCGGGGACGCGCAGCCCGCGCGCGCGGACGGCGTCCAGCGCGCCCAGCGCCATCAGGTTGTCCGCGGCGAAGACGACGTCGGGCGGCTCGGGCAGGTCGAGGAAGCCCTCGGTGACCCGCCGTCCGCTCTCGGCCTGGAAGTCGCCCTGCCCTGTGTGCGCGTCGGGCAGGGGGAGTCCGTAGGCGGCCATGGCGTCGCGGAAGGCCGCGACGCGCTCGCTGCCGGTGGTGGTGGCGGCCGGGCCCGCGATGATGGCGAGCCTGCGGTGCCCGAGCCCGTGCAGATGCGCCACCAGGTCCCGTACGGCGGCCTGCCCGTCCGCGCGGACCACCGGCACGTCGAGGCCCGGGATCCACCGGTCGACGAACACCATCGGCGTTCCCCCGCGCGCGGCGTCCAGCATCAGCGGCGAGCCGCCGTCGGTGGGGGAGACGAGCAGACCGTCGATCCGGCGGTCCAGCAGGGTCCGTACGTGGTGGTCCTGGAGGTCGGGCCGCTCGTCGGCGTTGCCGATGATGACGCTGTATCCGAGCGCACGGGCCTCCTCCTCGACGGAGCGGGCCAGTTCGGTGAAGTAGGGGTTCATCACGTCGCTGATGACCAGGCCGAGGGTGCGGGTCTGGTCGGTGCGCAGCGACCGGGCGACGGCGTTCGGGCGGTAGCCCAGCGTCTCGACGGCGGCCAGCACGCGGGTGCGTGCGTCCTCGCTGACCGACGGGTGGTCGTTCAGGACGCGGGACACCGTGGCGACGGAGACCCCCGCCTCGGCGGCGACGTCCTTGATGCCCGCCATCACCGGTCACCTCCTCGTGAACGAATGGAATCGATTACATCGACGTGCAAGGAGGATTGGAATCGATTACACGGGGTGAGATCAAGCCCCTGGAGTGGCCGAAATCCGATCGTGATGAAAGGCCGCTCGGACGAACGTGGTCGCGGGCCGGCGGCAGCGGGGTCACGCTGGAAGCACGAGGAGGTTCCCGAGGTCCCGACGGACCGGAAGAGGAGGAGCCATGACGTCCGCGACGCGCGACGACGTACCCGTGGCACTCGAGGGCGGCGGGGTGGAACTGCGGATGGAGCCGATCGGCGGGGGCATGTCCGTCGGCTACATCAGCCTTCCGCAGGGCGCCGACATGGGCCCGGCGCTCAAGGGCCTGCCCGACGACGCCTGCCCGTGCCCCCACTGGGGTTACGTCCTGAAGGGCCGGCTGCGGCTGCTCACCGCCGAGGGCGAGGAGGTCTACGAGGCGGGCCAGGCGTACCACTGGCCGCCCGGCCACGTCCCGGTGGTCCTGGAGGACTGCGAACTGGTCGAGTTCTCCCCGACCGAGGACTTCGAAAGGGTGATCGACCACGTGGTCGCCCGGTCCGGCTGAGTTGTCGGTGCCGGGCGGTACCGTCGGACCATGACCGATCAGGCGGGGGCCTCCCGGGCGGGAGAGCGGCGACTGGCCACACTCGAAGGCGTCCTGGAGCGCATCACGTACGCCAACGAGGAGAACGGCTACACGGTCGCGCGCGTCGACACCGGCCGCGGCGGCGGCGACCTGCTCACGGTCGTCGGCGCCCTGCTCGGCGCCCAGGTCGGCGAGTCCCTGCGCATGGAGGGCCGCTGGGGCTCGCACCCCCAGTACGGCAAGCAGTTCCTGGTGGAGAACTACACGACGGTCCTGCCGGCCACCGTCCAGGGCATCCGCCGCTACCTGGGGTCCGGCCTGGTCAAGGGCATCGGACCGGTCTTCGCCGACCGCATCACCCAGCACTTCGGGCTGGACACCCTGCAGATCATCGAGGAGGAGCCCAAGCGCCTGATCGAGGTTCCCGGCCTGGGCCCCAAGCGCACGAAGAAGATCGCCGACGCCTGGGAGGAGCAGAAGGCGATCAAGGAGGTCATGCTCTTCCTCCAGACCGTCGAGGTCTCCACGTCCATCGCGGTGCGCATCTACAAGAAGTACGGCGACGCCTCGATCTCGGTGGTGAGGAACCAGCCGTACCGGCTGGCGGCCGACGTCTGGGGCATCGGCTTCCTGACCGCCGACAAGATCGCCCAGTCCGTCGGCATCCCGCACGACAGCCCGGAGCGCGTCAAGGCCGGTCTCCAGTACGCCCTGTCCCAGTCCGCCGACCAGGGTCACTGCTACCTCCCCGAGGAGCGGCTGATCGCCGACGCGGTCAAGCTCCTCCAGGTCGACACCGGCCTCGTCATCGAATGCCTCGCCGAGCTGGCGCGGGTGCCGGAGGAGGGCGAGGACCCCGGCGTCGTCCGCGAGAAGGTGCCCGGCCCCGACGGCGGGGACCCGGTGACCGCCGTCTACCTGGTCCCCTTCCACCGCGCCGAACTCTCCCTCGCCGCCCAGCTGACGCGGCTGCTGCGCACGGGAGAGGACCGTATGCCCGGATTCGGCGACGTGGCCTGGGACAAGGCGCTGGCGTGGCTGAGGGGCCGTACCGGGGCGGACCTCGCGCCCGAGCAGGAGGCGGCCGTGAAGCTCGCGCTGACGGAGAAGGTCGCCGTCCTCACCGGTGGTCCCGGCTGCGGCAAGTCCTTCACCGTGCGCTCGATCGTGGAGCTTGCCCGCGCCAAGAAGGCGAAGGTCGTCCTCGCCGCCCCCACCGGCCGGGCCGCCAAGCGCCTCGCGGAGCTGACCGGCGCCGAGGCCTCCACCGTCCACCGCCTGCTGGAGCTCAGGCCTGGCGGCGACGCGGCCTACGACCGCGACCGCCCCCTCGACGCCGACCTCGTGGTCGTCGACGAGGCGTCCATGCTGGATCTGCTGCTGGCCAACAAGCTGGTGAAGGCCGTACCGCCCGGCGCCCACCTCCTCTTCGTCGGCGACGTCGACCAGTTGCCCAGCGTCGGCGCCGGCGAGGTGCTGCGCGACCTGCTCGCCGACGGCAGCCCGCTGCCGGCCGTGCGCCTCACGCGCGTGTTCCGTCAGGCCCAGCAGTCGGGCGTGGTGACGAACGCGCACCGGATCAACGCCGGGCAGCACCCGCTCACCGACGGCCTGAAGGACTTCTTCCTCTTCGTCGAGGAGGACACCGAGGAGGCCGGCCGGCTCACCGTCGACGTCGCCGCCCGCCGCATCCCCGCCCGGTTCGGTCTCGACCCGCGCCGGGACGTCCAGGTGCTCGCGCCGATGCACCGGGGCCCGGCCGGCGCCGGCACGCTCAACGGCCTGCTCCAGCAGGCCGTCACGCCCGGCCGGCCCGATCTGCCGGAGAAGCGGTTCGGCGGGAGGGTTTTCCGCGTCGGCGACAAGGTCACCCAGATCCGTAACAACTACGAGAAGGGGGAGAACGGCGTCTTCAACGGCACCGTGGGCGTGGTCACCTCGCTGGACCCGGTCGACCAGCGCCTGACGGTCCTGACGGACGAGGACGAGGAGGTGCCGTACGAGTTCGACGAACTGGACGAACTGGCCCACGCGTACGCGGTCACCATCCACCGTTCACAGGGAAGTGAATATCCCGCGGTGGTGATCCCCGTCACCACCGGGGCATGGATGATGCTGCAGCGCAATCTGCTCTATACGGCCGTGACGCGGGCCAAGAAGCTCGTCGTGCTCGTCGGTTCGCGCAAGGCGATCGGCCAGGCGGTGCGGACGGTCTCGGCCGGCCGGCGCTGCACGGCCCTCGACTTCCGCCTCGCAGGCCCGTCCGGCTCACCGCGCTGACCCCGCACGGGAGAAATGATCGATCAAACGAGTCGTGAAGGTCACAGAGCACTTCCGGAAGGCGGACGGAGGCGGCAGGATGAGCAAGTTGGCGGCACTGAGTGCCGTCGATAAGCCCAATGGTCGACCCCGAGTGCACTCACCTGCGCCAAATGGGGGATGGTAGAGACAGTCAGGGCAACCTCGAAGAAGAGGCACAACGTCGGTGAGGGATGACGTGAGCGACAACTCTGTAGTACTGCGGTACGGCGACGGCGAGTACACCTACCCGGTGATCGACAGCACCGTCGGCGACAAGGGCTTCGACATCGGGAAGCTCCGCGCCCAGACCGGTCTCGTGACCCTGGACAGCGGATACGGGAACACCGCCGCCTATAAATCCGCCATCACCTACCTGGACGGCGAGTCGGGCATCCTGCGGTACCGCGGCTACCCGATCGAGCAGCTGGCCGAGCGTTCGACCTTCCTGGAGGTCGCCTACCTGCTGATCAACGGTGAGCTGCCGACCGTCGACGAGCTGGCCTCCTTCAAGAACGACATCACGCAGCACACCCTGCTGCACGAGGACGTCAAGAACTTCTACCGGGGCTTCCCGCGCGACGCCCACCCGATGGCCATGCTGTCGTCGGTCGTCTCCGCGCTGTCCACCTTCTACCAGGACAGCCACAACCCGTTCGACGAGCGTCAGCGCAACCTCTCCACGATCCGGCTGCTCGCCAAGCTTCCGACGATCGCCGCGTACGCGTACAAGAAGTCGATCGGCCACCCGTTCGTCTACCCGCGCAACGACCTCGGCTACGTCGAGAACTTCCTGCGCATGACCTTCTCGGTCCCCGCCCAGGAGTACGACCTCGACCCGACCGTCGTCTCGGCCCTGGACAAGCTGCTCATCCTGCACGCCGACCACGAGCAGAACTGTTCGACGTCCACGGTCCGCCTGGTGGGCTCCTCGCAGGCGAACATGTTCGCCTCGATCTCCGCCGGCATCAACGCCCTGTGGGGCCCGCTGCACGGCGGCGCCAACCAGTCGGTGCTGGAGATGCTCGAGGGCATCCGCGACGCCGGCGGCGACGTCGACTCCTTCATCCGCAAGGTGAAGAACAAGGAGGACGGCGTCCGCCTGATGGGCTTCGGCCACCGGGTCTACAAGAACTTCGACCCGCGCGCCAAGATCATCAAGGCCGCCGCCCACGACGTGCTGTCCGCCCTCGGCAAGTCCGACGAGCTGCTGGACATCGCGCTGAAGCTGGAGGAGCACGCGCTCTCCGACGACTACTTCGTCTCGCGCAGCCTCTACCCGAACGTCGACTTCTACACGGGCCTGATCTACCGCGCCATGGGCTTCCCGACCGAGATGTTCACGGTCCTCTTCGCCCTGGGCCGCCTTCCGGGCTGGATCGCCCAGTGGCAGGAAATGATCAAGGAGCCGGGTTCCCGCATCGGCCGCCCGCGCCAGATCTACACGGGCGTGGTCCAGCGCGACTTCGTCCCGGTCGAAGAGCGCTGACGTACGTCGGCGGGGGTGCCGCGAGGGCGGTGCCCCGCGCCGGCGGTGACTCGCTGCCGCGCCGGCGCGCCCGGACAGCGTGAAGAGGGGCCGTCCGTTGCGGGCGGCCCCTTCCGCGTGCCGGGCGGCGTGGCCGTGCGCGGGCAGCAGAAGGCGCCCTGGTGCCTCGGTCCCCCCACGGGCCGACGACCAGGGCGCCTTCCCATGTCCCGGTGCGGATTCCCCCCACGGGATCCGGCCGGGCGTCTGCGAGGACACAGCGCCTGAATTCGCTGATGCCATATGCGGTTGTGGAGCGGCGACGGTGGCGGTCGAGCAGAACGAGCAGAACTCGTCGTACCCATGCCGTCGTGTGCGATCTGCCGGGACAGCGCACGCTGGGAGGGCCGCTCAAAGCTTCCCGGTGTGCGTGCCCCGGCAACGCATCTCTGAGGAAGTCCCCCAAGACATCCTCAGATGCCAGTCGGCGCCCCCCAAGACGCTTCCTGACACCGCCAACTTAGACCTTCGAACCCCTTCGATGGTTACGTTCACATCACTGTGATCTGCGTCTCTTGCGTATGTCCTGATAGATACGCAAGAGCCCGGATGCGGCGATCGACGTCCCCAGCGTAAGGAAGATGCGCAAGCCTTGTGAAGAGCTTATGTGAGGCTCGCGCAGGACTCCAGGGGCTCCGTCGTTCCGGATTCGCCTAACCCTCGGTAACTTCCGGCGGCTCCGGTCTCCACGTCAGCGGAACGTCCGCAGTCGCAGACTGTTCGTCACCACGAAGACGGACGAGAACGCCATCGCCGCCCCCGCAAGCATCGGGTTGAGCATCCCGGCGGCGGCCAGCGGCAGCGCGGCCACGTTGTACCCGAAGGCCCACACGAGGTTGCCCTTGATGGTCGCCAGGGTCCGCCGGGACAGCCGGATGGCGTCGGCGGCGACCCGCAGGTCCCCGCGCACCAGCGTCAGATCGCCCGCCTCGATCGCCGCGTCCGTCCCCGTCCCCATCGCGAGACCCAGATCGGCGGCGGCGAGCGCGGCCGCGTCGTTGACGCCGTCGCCGGCCATCGCGACGACCCGCCCTTCGTCCTGGAGCCGCCTGACGACGGCGACCTTGTCCTCGGGCAGCACCTCGGCGATCACCTCGTCGATGCCGACCTCGGCGGCCACGGCCGCGGCCACCGTCTTGTTGTCCCCGGTCAGCAGCACCGGCGTGAGCCCGAGCGCGCGCAGCTCCCGCACCGCCTCGGCGCTGCCGTCCCTGACCGCGTCGGCGACGGCGAGCACCCCGCGCGCGGCCCCGTCCCAACCGACGACGACCGCCGTGCGGCCGTCCCGCTCGGCCTCGGCCCGGGCGCGGGCCAGCTCCTCGGGCAGCGCGTCGAACAGCCGCCCCACGGTCACCTCCCGGCCCTCCACGCGGCCGCGGACACCGCGCCCGGGCACGTTCTCGAAGTGCTCGGCCGCCGGCAGGTGTCCGGTCCGCTCCTCGGCGCCCGCGGCCACCGCCCGGGCGACCGGGTGCTCGGAGGCGTGCTCCACGGCGCCCGCGAGTCGCAGCACCTCCCGCTCGTCGGTGCCGTCGGCGGCGTACACCTCCTGGAGGGTCATCCGGCCGGTGGTGACGGTGCCGGTCTTGTCGAGGACGACGGTGTCGACGCGGCGGGTGGACTCCAGGACCTCGGGGCCCTTGATCAGGATCCCGAGCTGCGCGCCGCGCCCGGTGCCGACCATGAGCGCGGTCGGTGTGGCGAGCCCGAGGGCGCACGGGCAGGCGATGATCAGGACGGCGACGGCGGCGGTGAACGCGGCGACGGCGTCACCGGTGATCCCGAGCCAGGCCCCGAAGGTGGCGGCCGTGATCAGCAGCACCACGGGGACGAAGACCCCGGCGACCCGGTCGGCCAGGCGCTGCACCTCGGCCTTGCCGCCCTGCGCGTCCTCGACCAGCTTCGCCATGCGCGCGAGCCGGGTGTCGGCGCCGATCCGGGTGGCCTCGACGACCAGCCGCCCGCCGACGTTCACCGTGGCACCGGTCACCGGGGACCCGGCCGTCACGTCCACCGGCACGGACTCGCCGGTCAGCATCGAGACGTCCACGGCGGAGACGCCCTCGACGACGGTCCCGTCCGTGGCGACCTTCTCCCCGGGCCGCACGACGAACCGGTCCCCGACGGCAAGCCGGTCCACCGGGACGCGCACCTCGCGGCCGTCGCGCAGCACGGCGACGTCCTTCGCGCCCAGTTCCATCAGCGCCCGCAGGGCCGCCCCCGCGCGCCGCTTGGAGCGGGCCTCCAGATAGCGGCCCAGCAGCAGGAACGCGGTGACGCCCGCGGCGACCTCCAGATAGATCGCGGAGGCGCCGTCGGTGCGGGAGACGGTCAGCTCGAAGGGGTGCCGCATGCCCGGCATGCCCGCGTCGCCGAGGAACAGCGCCCACAGCGACCAGCCGAAGGCGGCCAGCGTGCCCAGCGAGACGAGCGTGTCCATGGTGGAGGCGCCGTGCCGCAGGTTGGTCCAGGCCGCCCTGTGGAAGGGCAGCCCGCCCCAGACGACGACCGGCGCGGCGAGGGTCAGCGACAGCCACTGCCAGTTGTCGAACTGCAGGGCCGGGACCATCGCGAAGAGCACGACGGGCACGGCGAGGAGCGCGCAGACGAGGAGGCGGTGACGCAGGACCGCCGGCTCGGGACCGGTCTCGTCGGGAGTCTCCTCCCGTGCCGCCGGGGCGGGTTCCTCGGCCGTGTAGCCGGTCTTCACGACGGTCGCGATCAGGTCGGCGACTTCGATCCCCGCGGGATAGGCGACCTTCGCCTTCTCGGTCGCGTAGTTGACCGTGGCGGTGACGCCCTCCATGCGGTTGAGCTTCTTCTCCACGCGGGCCGCGCAGGAGGCGCAGGTCATCCCGCCGATGATCAGCTCGACCTCGGCCTGCTCGGTGGGTATCGGTGTGTCGGCGGTGGTGCTGGTCATGTCCGGACTCCAGGCGACGGGCCGGACCGTGCGGATCCGGTGTCAGCCGGTCCGCACGGCCCGGTCGACGAGCGCGTACGGGCTGTGCTCAGGCCCTGCCGACCAGCTCGAAGCCGGCCTCGTCGACGGCGGTGCGGACGGCCTCCTCGTCCAGGGCGGCGGCGGAGACCACGGTGACCTCACCGCTGGAGGCGACGGCCTTCACCGAGCTGACGCCGTCGATCCGGGAGATCTCACCGGAGACGGCGCCCTCGCAGTGGCCGCAGCTCATGCCGCTCACCTTGTAGACGGCGGTGACGGATCCGGGGGTGTCGGTGGGGGCGGTCATGTCGTTACTCCTCGTCGAGGCGGGTGGGGCTGAGGGTCCGCGGGGGCCCTTCCACTTCTCACGACATTATACCCCTAGGGGGTATTACTCCAAGGAGGGTCCTGTCGGCGCCCCGCCGCGCCGGGCTAGCGTTCGCGGTGATCCCGGGCGGTGGCGGAACGAAGGGCGGGGTGACGACCCATGCGGGCTGTGGTGTTCGAGCGGTACGGCGAGCCGGCCGAGGTGCGGGAGGTGGCCGACCCGCGGGCCCCCGGGCACGGGGTGGTGGTGCGCGTCGAGGCCACCGGTCTGTGCCGCAGCGACTGGCACGGCTGGATGGGCCACGACCCCGGCATCAGCCTGCCGCACGTCCCGGGCCACGAACTCGCCGGCGTCGTCGAGGAGGCGGGCGCCCGGGTGACCCGCTGGAGGCCCGGTGACCGGGTCACCGTGCCGTTCGTGTGCGGCTGCGGCGCCTGCCCGTCCTGTGCGGCGGGCGACCACCAGGTGTGCGAGCGCCAGACCCAGCCCGGGTTCACCCGATGGGGCTCCTTCGCCCAGTACGTGGCGCTGGACCACGCCGACGTCAACCTTGTCGCCCTCCCCGACGGGCTCTCCCACGGCACCGCCGCCTCGCTCGGCTGCCGGTTCGCCACCGCGTTCCGGGCGGTCGTACGGCAGGGCCGGGTCGCGGCGGGGGAGTGGGTGGCCGTGCACGGCTGCGGCGGCGTGGGTCTGTCGGCGGTGATGATCGCGGCCGCCTCGGGGGCGCGGGTGGTCGCGATCGATGTCTCGCCGCGCGCGCTGGACCTGGCGCGGACGTTCGGGGCGGCCCTGTGCGTGGACGCGCGCGACACCCCGGACACGGCGGCGGCGGTCCGCGAGGCGACCGGCGGCGGCGCGCACCTCTCGCTCGACGCCCTCGGCTCCCCCGCCACCTGCGCCGCCTCGGTGAACGGCCTGCGCCGGCGCGGCCGGCACGTCCAGGTCGGCCTGCTGCCCTCGGCGGACGGCACGACCCCCGTCCCGCTGGCCCGTGCCGTCGCCCTGGAACTCGAACTGCTCGGCAGCCACGGCATGGCCGCCCACGCCTACCCGCAGATGCTGGAGCTGGTCAGGGCGGGCGTGCTCCGCCCTGACCTGCTGGTGACGTCGACGATCACCCTGGACGCCGTACCGGACGCGCTGTCGGCGATGGGTACGGCGCCCGGGTCGGGGGTCACGGTCATCGAGCCGTGGTCCTGACGGTGGGAGCGGTCAGGAGGGTCTGCGCGCCCGGTTGCCGGGCCGGGAGGCGACCCAGGCGTGGACGGTGGCGGCGTACCAGTAGGGCTTGCCGCCCTCCACCCGGTCGGGCGGCGGCAGCAGTCCGTGTTTGCGGTAGGACCGCACGGTGTCCGGCTGCACCTTGATGTGCGCCGCGATCTCCTTGTAGGACCAGAGCCCTCGGTCGGTCATGGATGCACCTCCCTGGCCGCGCGGGCGGCGGCCGGGAGGCCGCCGGGGGGAGCCCGACGCTGCGCCGGCGATCACCCGGCCTGTGCCCGTTCGGCGACGCAGGGTGACACCGTGGAGGCGTCTGTGGGCGGCATGTGACACGAACGGGACTTTTGTGACAGGGGTGACTTCTGGGGCGGGAGGGCCCGGCCGGTCATGACCGACCCGTGCCGACCCGTGCGCGGGGCACGGCCCCCGATATCTCTCGAGGTTCCCCGCTCGCCCGCGGGGGCTACGCGCCGCAGGACCGCAGAAACGCCCGGGTCCGCCGCGCGATCGGCAGCGGCGCGTCCGGATCGCACGGGTACATGTCCTGCTCGACGATCGCGAACAGGTCGACGTCCAGCTTCTGCGCGGCCTCCAGCACGGGACCCAGCTCCGGCACGCCGGACGGCGGCTCGCACATCACGCCCTGCGCCACGGCCGGCCCGAACGGCGTCCCCTTCGCCCGCACGTCCGCCAGGATCCGCGGGTCCACCTGCTTGAGGTGCAGGTACCCGATCCGCTCGCCGTACGTCTCGATCAGCTTGACGCTGTCGCCGCCGCAGTACGCGTAGTGCCCGGTGTCCAGGCACAGCGAGACCAGGTCGGAGTCCGTGCCGTCCAGGAACCGGACGACGTTCTCCTCGCTGTCGACGTGGGTGTCGGCGTGCGGGTGGACGACGATCCGCAGCCCGTACCGCTCCCGCACCTGTCGCCCGAGCCGCTCGGTCAGCGAGGTCAGGTTCCGCCACTGCTCGGCCGTCAGGGTGTCCGGCTCCAGCACCTCGCCGGTCTTGTCGTCCCGCCAGAAGGACGGGATGACCACGAGGTGCGAGGCACCCATCGCCTGGGCCAGCGCCGCGTTGTCCGCGACGTGCGCCCACGTCTTCTCCCAGACCGCCTCGCCGTGGTGCAGCCCCGTGAAGACCGTGCCGGCCGACACCTTCAGGCCGCGCCGGGAGGTCTCCTCGGTGAGGACCGCCGGATCGGTCGGCAGATAGCCGTACGGGCCCAGCTCGATCCACTCGTAGCCGGACTGCGCGACCTCGTCGAGGAAGCGCCGCCAGGGGACCTGGGCGGGGTCGTCGGGGAACCAGACGCCCCAGGAGTCGGGGGCCGATCCGATCTGGATGCGGGACAGCGAGGGCTGAGGTGACAACGACGTCATGGCCGCCAGACTGAGGGCCCCCGCAAGGGGTGTCAAGGTCTGGTCCGAATGTCTGGACAAAACATTGACAGGGCTCGGGGTGCGGCATTACAACCGGGGGGAGTCGAAGCGAAGGGAACCCGATGGCGTACGACCTGATCACGATGGGGCGGATCGGAGTGGACCTCTACCCGCTGCAGACGGGTGTGCCGCTCCCGCAGGTCACCTCCTTCGGGAAGTTCCTCGGCGGCTCGGCGGCCAACGTCGCCGTCGCGGCCGCCCGCCTCGGCCGCAGCACGGCGGTGATCACCCGTACCGGCGACGACCCGTTCGGCGTCTACCTGCACGAGGCCCTGCGCGGTTTCGGCGTCGAGGACCGCTGGGTCACCCCGGTCCCCGGCCTGCCCACCCCGGTCACCTTCTGCGAGGTCTTCCCGCCGGACGACTTCCCGCTGTACTTCTACCGGCGGCCCAAGGCGCCCGACCTCGAGATCGACGCCCACGAGCTTGAGCTCGACGCCCTGCGCGACGCCCGGATCTTCTGGGTCACCGGCACCGGCCTGAGCGAGGAACCCAGCCGCACGGCGACCCTCGCGGCCCTCGCCCACCGCGCCCGGGCCGATACCACCGTCTTCGACCTCGACTGGCGCCCCATGTTCTGGACCGACCCGGACGCGGCCCGCCCGTTCTACGCCGAGGCCCTGAAGCACACCACCGTCGCGGTCGGCAACCTCGACGAGGTGGAGGTCGCCACCGGCGTACGCGAGCCGCACGCCGCGGCGCGCGCCCTGCTCGACGCCGGCGTCGAACTCGCGGTCGTCAAGCAGGGCCCCAAGGGCGTCCTCGCCGTCAACAGCGCGGGCGAGTCCGCCGAGGTCCCGCCGCTGCCGGTGAACGTCCTCAACGGCCTCGGCGCCGGCGACGCCTTCGGCGGCTCCCTCTGCCACGGCCTGCTCGCCGGCTGGGACCTGGAGACGACCATGCGCCACGCCAACGCGGCCGGCGCCATCGTCGCCTCCCGCCTGGAGTGCTCCTCGGCCATGCCGACCCCGGACGAGGTCGAGGCGGCGCTCGCGGCAGGAGCCGTCCGGTGACCGTCGACCTCGCGGAACTCGCCCACACCCGCAGCCGCCACCCCGAGGCCGTCGCCGAGGCCGCCGCCCGCCGCACCCGCCGGCCCCTGCTCGACGGGGACGGCCGGCTGATGATCGTCGCCGCCGACCACCCCGCCCGCGGCGCGCTCGGCGTCGGCGGCCGCAGGATGGCCATGGCCAACCGCGCCGACCTGCTCGAACGCCTCTGCCTGGCACTTTCCCGGCCCGGCGTCGACGGCGTCCTCGCGACCGCCGACATCCTCGACGACCTGCTCCTGCTCGGCGCCCTGGACGGCAAGGTCGTCATGGGATCGATGAACCGCGGCGGCCTCCAGGGCGCCCGCTTCGAACTCGACGACCGCTTCACCGGCCACCGCGCCGAGGACATCGAACGCCTCGGCTTCGACGCCGGCAAGCTGCTCCTGCGGATCGACTACGACGACCCGGGCTCCCTCGACACCATGGAGTCCACCGCCCGCGCGATCGACGCCATGGCGGCCCGCCGGCTGCCCGTCTTCGTCGAGCCGTTCATCTCCCGCCGCAGCTCCGAGGGACGGCTGCGCAACGACCTGTCGGCCGAGGCCGTCACCCGCTCCATCGCCATCGCCTCGGGTCTCGGCGGCAGTTCGGCCTACACCTGGCTGAAGGTGCCGGTCACCGACAACCCCGACGACATGGCCGAGGTCATGGCCACCTCCACCCTGCCCGCCGTCCTGCTCGGCGGCGAGGTGGGCGAGGACCAGGACGGCGCGTACGAGAAGTGGCGCGGCGCGCTGCGACTGCCCACCGTCCAGGGCCTGGTGGTCGGACGTTCCCTGCTGTACCCGGCGGACGGGGACGTGGCCGCCGCCGTGGACACCGCCGTAGGACTGCTGTGAGGGCCGCATGAGCGACGACCTGTACATCCCGCGCGGCGCCACCGCCGACGCCCACCACCTTCTGGACATCGACCCGAAGCGGGCCGGCTGGACCCACAGCAGCCTGCGGATCGTCGCCCTGGAACCGGGCGGCAGCCACAGCTTCACCACCGGTGACAGCGAGTGGATCGTGCTTCCGCTGGAAGGCGCCTGTACCGTGCGAACAGCGGATGAAGAGTTCCAACTCCTGGGCAGGGAGAGCGTGTTCGCGTCGGTCACCGACTTCGCGTACGTTCCCCGCGACGCCCGGGTCCAGATCGCCTCCGGCGCGGGAGGCCGCTTCGCCCTGGCAGGAGCGAAGTGCGAGCGACGACTCCCCGCCCGCTACGGCCCCGCGCCGGAGGTCCCCGTCGAAGAACGCGGCAGCGGCACCTGCGCCCGCCTGGTGCGCAACTTCGCCTCCGCCGACGCCTTCGACTGCGCCAAGCTCATCGCCGTCGAGGTCATCACCCCCGGCGGCAACTGGTCCTCGTACCCGCCGCACAAGCACGACGAGCACCGGCCGGGCGAGGAGTCGGAGCTGGAGGAGATCTACTACTTCGAGATCGACGGCCCGAACGGGTTCGGCTACCAGCGGGTGTCCCCTTCGCGCGCGGGCGGATCCGACGTCCTCGCCGAGGTCCGCTCCGGCGACGCCGTCCTCGTCCCCGACGGATGGCACGGCCCGTCGATCGCCCAGCCCGGCCACGCCATGTACTACCTGAACGTCATGGCGGGGCCCGGCGAGACGCGGGAGTGGCGGATCTGCTTCCACCCCGACCACGTGGAGACCACAGGGGGTTACCGATGACCGTCAGGCTCACCGTCGCCCAGGCCCTGGTGCGCTTCCTGGCCGCCCAGTACACCGAACGCGACGGCGTACGGCAGCGGCTGATCGGCGCCACCTGGGGCATCTTCGGCCACGGCAACGTCGCCGGCCTCGGCCAGGCGCTCGTCGAGTACGCCGACGTCATGCCGTACCACCAGGGCCGCAACGAGCAGTCCATGGTCCACGCGGCCGTCGGCTACGCCCGCCAGTCCAACCGTCTGTCCACGCACGCGGTGACGACGTCCATCGGCCCGGGCGCGACGAACCTGGTGACCGGCGCCGCCCTGGCCACCGTCAACCACCTCCCGGTCCTCCTCCTGCCCGGCGACATCTTCGCCACCCGCGCCCCCGACCCCGTCCTCCAGCAGCTCGAGGTGCCCTACGCGGGCGACGTGTCGGTCAACGACACCCTGCGCCCCGTGTCGAAGTACTTCGACCGCGTCACCCGCCCGGAGGCACTGATCCCGGCGGCCCTCCAGGCGATGCGGGTGCTCACCGACCCGGTGGAGACCGGCGCGGTCACCCTCGCGATGCCCCAGGACGTCCAGGCCGAGGCCCACGACTGGCCGGAGGAGTTCTTCGCCGAGCGCACCTGGGCGGTCCGCCGCCCCGGCGCCGACCCGGCCGAGCTGGCCGAGGCGGTCCGCGCGATCCGCGCGGCCCGGCGTCCGCTCCTCGTCGCGGGCGGCGGCGTCCACCACAGCCGCGCCGAGGAGGCCCTCGCCGCGTTCGCCGAGGCCACCGGCATCCCGGTCGCCTCCACCCAGGCCGGCAAGGGCTCCCTGCGCTGGGACCACCCCCAGGACGTCGGCGGCATCGGCCACACCGGCACGGCCACGGCGGACGAACTGGCCCGCACCGCCGACCTGGTGATCGGCGTGGGGACGCGCTACACCGACTTCACGACCGCCTCCCACACCCTGTTCGCGGGCGACGGCGTCCGCTTCCTCAACCTCAACGTCGCCGCGTACGACGGCCACAAGCTCGCCGGCCTCCCGCTGATCGCGGACGCCCGCAGCGGCCTCCAGGAGCTCACCCGGGCTCTGCGGACGCCCGCCCACCGGGTCGCGGACGCGTACGTCACCGAGTACACCGAGGACAAGGAGCGTTGGGAGCAGCGCGTCGACGCCTGCTACGAGGCCGAGGAGCCCGACGTACGGCCCACGCAGCCGCAGGTGCTGGGGGCGCTGGACGCGGTCGTCGACGAGTCCGACGTGATCATCAACGCGGCCGGGTCGCTCCCCGGCGACCTGCACAAGCTGTGGCGGGCCCGTTCCCGCGACCAGTACCACCTGGAGTACGGCTACTCCTGCATGGGCTACGAGATCCCGGCGGCGCTCGGTGTGAAGCTCGCCGCGCCCGACCGGCCCGTGTGGGCGCTCGTCGGCGACGGCACGTACCTGATGATGCCGACGGAGATCGTCACGGCCGTGCAGGAGGGCATCGCGATCAAGGTCCTCCTCGTGCAGAACCACGGGTACGCCTCGATCGGCGGTCTGTCGGAGTCGGTGGGCGGCGAGCGGTTCGGCACCGCGTACCGCTTCACCTCGGACGACGGCACCTTCACGGGCGCTCCGCTCCCCGTCGACCTGGCCGCCAACGCGGCGAGCCTCGGCATGCGGGTGCTGCGCGCGAAGACCGTGCGGGAACTGCGCGAGGCGCTGGCCGAGGCGCGCGCCGCCGACACTCCCACATGTGTCTACGTGGAGACCGAAACCGCAGACACTGTGTCGGGGGCGCCCCCGGCACAGGCCTGGTGGGATGTTCCTGTGGCCGAGACCGCGACCCGCCCGTCGGCGGTCAAGGCCCGTGAGCTGTACGAACGGCACGTGTCTACCCGACGCCGCCATCTGTGAAGGAGCAACTGGGCATGACGAAGATCGTCAACCACTGGATCGGCGGCAAGACCGCCGAAGGCGCGTCGGGTACGTTCGGGCCGGTCACCGACCCGGCGACCGGCGCCGTCACCACCAAGGTCGCGTTCGCGACGGTCGACGAGGTCGACGCGGCCGTCGCGGCGGCCAAGGAGGCGTACGCGACCTGGGGCCAGTCCTCGCTGGCCCAGCGCACGTCGATCCTCTTCAGGTTCCGGGCGCTGCTCGACGCGCACCGGGACGAGATCGCCGAGCTGATCACCGCCGAGCACGGCAAGGTGCACGGCGACGCGCTGGGGGAGGTGGCCCGCGGCCTGGAGATCGTGGACCTGGCCTGCGGCATCAGCGTGCAGCTGAAGGGCGAGCTGTCGACGCAGGTCGCGAGCCGCGTGGACGTCGCCTCCATCCGCCAGCCGCTGGGCGTCGTCGCCGGCATCACGCCGTTCAACTTCCCGGCGATGGTCCCGATGTGGATGTTCCCGATGGCCATCGCGTGCGGCAACACGTTCGTGCTGAAGCCGAGCGAGAAGGACCCGTCGGCGTCGGTCAGGATCGCCGAGCTGCTGGCGGAGGCCGGTCTGCCCGACGGCGTCTTCAACGTCGTCCACGGCGACAAGGTGGCCGTCGACCGCCTCCTGGAGCACCCGGACGTCAAGGCGGTCTCCTTCGTGGGCTCCACGCCCATCGCCCGCTACATCCACACCACCGCCTCCGCGAACGGCAAGCGCGTCCAGGCCCTGGGCGGCGCGAAGAACCACATGCTGGTCCTGCCCGACGCCGACCTGGACGCGGCCGCCGACGCCGCGGTGTCCGCCGCCTACGGCTCGGCGGGCGAGCGCTGCATGGCCATCTCGGCCGTCGTCGCCGTCGGTGCGATCGGCGACGAACTGGTCGACAAGATCCGCGAGCGCGCCGAGAAGATCAAGATCGGCCCCGGCAACGACCCGACGAGCGAGATGGGCCCGCTGATCACGGCCGTGCACCGCGACAAGGTCGCCTCGTACGTGACGGGCGCGGCGGCCGAGGGCGCGGAGGTGGTGCTGGACGGCACCGGCTACACGGTCGACGGCTTCGAGGACGGCCACTGGATCGGCATCTCGCTCCTCGACAAGGTGCCGACGTCCGCGAAGGCCTACCAGGACGAGATCTTCGGCCCCGTGCTCTGCGTGCTCCGCGTGGACACCTACGAGGAGGGCGTGGCGCTGATCAACAGCTCCCCCTTCGGCAACGGCACCGCGATCTTCACCCGCGACGGCGGCGCCGCCCGCCGCTTCCAGCTGGAGATCGAGGCCGGCATGGTCGGCGTGAACGTCCCGATCCCGGTCCCCGTCGGCTACCACAGCTTCGGCGGCTGGAAGGACTCCCTCTTCGGCGACCACCACATCTACGGCAACGACGGCACCCACTTCTACACCCGCGGCAAGGTCGTCACGACCCGCTGGCCGGACCCGGCGGACGCGCCGGCGGGGGTGGACCTGGGGTTCCCCCGCAACCACTGACGCGGACCGGCGAGCACCGCTCGCCCCGTGAAGCCGTCCGGGCTCCGGACGGCTTCACGTTTTTTCGGTATCCGGCCTGCGAATGCCGCACCTCCCAAGCCACCGAAAGAACCAGCCCCCTGCTGCTGTTTCCGCGATTCGAGCGGGATTCGATCTACGGATTCCGTAGCCAGACACCCTAGTTGACGTGCTGGTTTTTGTCGGGTTTCCATGCAGCCGCCGGGAGCGGACCACGTGATGCACCACCCAAGCCGCCGGAGGCGACAGCTCCCGAACGAAGCACCCCGTACACGCCCGCCTGGCGCACGCCCCTGTGGCCGGCCGTCCCGGTCCTGCTGATCGCGGTCCTCGCCTGCATCCTCACCCGGCAGGAGACCACCCACCTGCTGTGGACCGGGGGCATCGTCGCGACCGTCACCCTCTACTGGGCCCTCTGCCCACGCCCCCACCCGGCCACCCGCTGGCTGGTGTCGATCCCGGAGGACGCCCGCACCTGACCGCCGCCGACGTCCGCACCCCGCCCACGCGGGCAGCCGGGGGAAGCGTCGCCCGGCCGCCAGCGGACCGCTCCTCGGCGGACGGGCGGGCCCGCGCTGCCGCCCCCGGCGGCTTCCGGCCCGGGACCCGGCCGCGCAGCCCGCCCCGCGACGCCGGCCGGGTGCGGGCCCCGGGCCCCGCGATACCGCGACCGCGGTACGCCGCCCCCGCCGCGTACGCCCGCAGAAGCATGCGCACCTCGCTCTCCGGTCGACATCATCCCGACAGTTTCACCCCGTACCGTTGACGCATGGATCTTCGACTGTCCGGCCCGCGGAGACCGCGGCGGCTGCTGGCCGCCGCGGCCTCCGTCGTCGTCCTCGCCGGTGCCGGCACGTGGACGGCCGTCGCCTCCGACGACGGCGGACCCGCGGTGCGCCGCACCGACCGGGTGATGGCCGTGGACGGGGTACGCCTCGACACCTCCTACTTCACCGCCGCGGGCGACGGACGCCGCCCCGCCGTCCTCCTCGGACACGGCTTCGGCGGCAGCAAGGACGACGTCCGGCAGCAGGCCGAGGGCCTCGCCCGGGACGGCTACGCGGTGCTCACCTGGTCCGCGCGTGGCTTCGGCGGGTCGACGGGCCGGATCGGGCTGAACGACCCGAAGGGCGAGGTCGCCGACGTCTCGAAGCTGATCGACTGGCTGGCCCGGCAGCCCCAGGTGCAGCTCGACAAGGCCGGCGACCCGCGCGTCGGCGTGGCCGGCGCGTCCTACGGCGGCGCGATCGCCCTGCTGGCCGCCGGCCACGACGCCCGCGTCGACGCCATCGCCCCGGCGATCACCTACTGGAACCTCGCCGACGCGCTCTTCCCCGACGGCGTGTTCAAGAAGCTGTGGACCGGCATCTTCTTCAACACCGGCGGCGGCTGCGCCAAGTTCGAGCCGGCGCTGTGCGCGATGTACGAGCGGGTCGCCGAGTCCGGCACCCCGGACGCGGCGGCGCGCCGGCTCCTCGAGGAGCGCTCGCCGTCCGCCGTCGCCGACCGCATCAAGGTCCCCACCCTGCTCGTGCAGGGCCAGAGCGACTCCCTCTTCACGCTCGCCCAGTCCGACGCGGCCGAGAAGGCGATCGAAGCCAACGGCGCCCCCGTCGACGTCGACTGGATCGCCGGCGGCCACGACGGCGGCGACATGGAGACCGGCCGCGTCCAGGCCCGCGTGACCTCCTGGTTCGACCGGTACCTCAAGGACGACGCAAGCGCCGACACCGGCCCCGCCTTCCGCGTCACCCGCACCGGAGGCGTCGACTCCACCGACGGCGAGGCCCAGTTGCGGGGCGCGAGCGCCGACACCTACCCGGGCCTGGACAACGGCGACCGCTCCATCGCCCTGACCGCCCGCCGCGCCGAACAGAGCGTCACCAACCCGCCCGGCGCCAACCCGCCCGCCGTCTCCGCCCTGCCCGGCCTCGGCGGCGCCGGCGGCCTCGCCCGGCTCTCCTCCCTCGGCGTCGGCATCTCCCTGGACTTCCCCGGCCAGTTCGCCGCCTTCGAGTCCGCGCCGCTCACCGACGACCTGCGCGTCACCGGCTCCCCCACGGCCACCGTCCACGTGCGGTCCACGACCGACGAGGCCGTCCTCTTCGCCAAGGTGTACGACGTCGCCGCCGACGGCACCCGGCAGGTCCTGCCCTCCCAACTGGTCGCGCCGATCCGCGTCGAGGGCGCCCGGGCCGGCAAGGACGTCACGATCAGCCTCCCGGCGATCGACCACGAGGTCGACGAGGGCCACCGGCTGCGCCTGGTCCTCGCCTCCACCGACCTCGGCTACGCCTCCCCGGCCGCCCCGGCGATGTACACCGTCTCCCTGAAGGGCGACCTGAAGGTGCCCACCGCCCCCGCGGTGAGCACCGCCGCCGCCCCACTGCCGTCCTGGGTGTGGTGGCTGCCCCTGACGGCCGCCGCCGTCGCCCTCGGCCTGCTGCTGACCGGCCGCCGCCGCACCGCCGGCCCGGCCCCCGACCCGAAGCTCGCCGAGGTCCCGCTCCAGATCACCGACCTCGGCAAGAAGTACGCGAGCGGCGACCGCTACAGCGTCCGCGACCTGTCCTTCCGCGTGGAGAAGGGCCAGGTCCTCGGACTGCTCGGCCCCAACGGCGCGGGCAAGACGACCACCCTGCGCATGCTGATGGGCCTGATCACCCCGGACGCCGGTGAGATCCGCGTCTTCGGCCACGCCGTCCGCCCCGGCGCCCCCGTCCTGTCCCGCGTCGGCGCCTTCGTCGAGGGCGCCGGCTTCCTGCCCCACCTCTCCGGCCGGGAGAACCTGGAGCTGTACTGGCGGGCCACCGGCCGTCCGCCCGAGGACGCCCACCTCGACGAGGCCCTGGAGATCGCCGGCCTCGGCGACGCCCTGGCCCGCGCGGTCCGCACCTACTCGCAGGGCATGCGCCAGCGCCTGGCCATCGCCCAGGCCATGCTCGGCCTGCCGGACCTGCTCATCCTCGACGAGCCGACCAACGGCCTCGACCCGCCCCAGATCCGCGAGATGCGCGAGGTGATGATCCGCTACGCGGCCGCCGGCCGGACGGTGATCGTCTCCAGCCACCTGCTGGCGGAGGTCGAGCAGTCCTGCACCCACCTCGTGGTCATGGACCGGGGGCGCCTGGTCCAGGCCGGTCCGGTCGGGGAGATCGTCGGCTCCGGCGACACCCTCCTCGTCGGCACCGCCACCCCCGTGGAGGAGCCGGTCGCGGAGAAGGTGGCCGCGCTGCCCGGCGTCGCCTCCGCCGTCCGCACCGACGACGGGATCCTCGTGCGCCTCGAACCGGACGGCACCCCCGAGCGCCTGGTCGCCGACCTCGTCCGCCTGGACGTGCCCGTCCGCTCCGTCGGCCCGCACCGCCGCCTGGAGGACGCCTTCCTCACCCTGATCGGAGGTTCCGCATGAGCACGCTCACCGAGGTCGCCTCCGGCTACCGGGCAGGCCACACCCTGCCGCTGCGCGTCGAGCTGGTCCGCCAGCTCAAGCGCCGCCGCACGCTCGTCATGGGCGGCATCCTCGCCGTCCTGCCGTTCGTCCTGGTCGTCGCCTTCGCGATCGGCGGCGAGCCCGGCGGCCGCAACGACCGGGTGACCCTGATGGACACGGCGACCGCGTCCGGCGCCAACTTCGCCGCGGTCAACCTGTTCGTGTCGGCGGGCTTCCTCCTCGTCATCCCCGTCGCCCTGTTCTGCGGGGACACGGTCGCCTCGGAGGCCGGCTGGTCCTCCCTGCGCTACCTGCTGGCGGCGCCCGTGCCCCGGGCCCGCCTGCTGTGGTCCAAGCTCGTCGTCGGACTCGGCCTGAGCCTGACCGCGATGGTGCTGCTGCCCGTCGTCGCCCTCGCCGTCGGCACCGCCGCCTACGGCTGGGGGCCCCTGCACCTGCCCACCGGCGGCGCACTCGACTCCGGCACGGCGGCACAGCGCCTCGTGATCGTCGTCGCGTACGTGTTCGTGTCCCAACTGGTCACCGCCGGCCTCGCCTTCTGGCTGTCGACGAAGACGGACGCCCCGCTCGGCGCGGTCGGCGGCGCGGTCGGCCTGACCATCGTCGGCAACGTCCTGGACGCCGTCACCGCCCTCGGGGACTGGCGGCACTTCCTGCCCGCGCACTGGCAGTTCGCCTGGGCCGACGCCGTCCAGCCCACCCCCGAGTGGTCCGGCATGATCCAGGGCACCGCCGTCTCGGTCACGTACGCGCTCGTCCTGTTCGCCCTGGCCTTCCGCGGATTCGCCCGCAAGGACATCGTGTCGTAGGTCACCGGAAGATCACCCACCGGTCTCGAAGGGGGCCCGCCGTGCCCGCTTCGAGACCCATCCGCAACACCCCGTACCGCACGTTCGGGCCCCCCGCGCCGTCACAGTCACGTACACGACGCCGACGACCAGGGGGTACGAGAGATGGAGACCCGGCGGATACGACGACTGATCGCCTGCACCGCCGCGGCGGCGGTGCTGGCCACCGGCTGCGGCGCGGCCGGTGACTCCCGCGGCGGCAGCGCCGACGGCGCCCGCCGCGACGAGGGCTTCCCGGCGCCGAGCCGACCCCGCGGGGACACGGACGGCACGGCCCCCGACCCGTCCCCCGACCACCTCTCCACCTTCGCCCTCGACGTCGACACCGCCTCCTACGGCTACGCGCGCCGCACCCTCGCCGAGGGCCGCCTGCCCGACCCGTCGACGGTCCGCCCCGAGGAGTTCGTCAACAGCTTCCGCCAGGACTACGAACGCCCGGACGGCAACGGCTTCTCCGTCACCGTCGACGGCGCCCGCACCGGCGAGGACGGCTGGTCCCTCCTGCGCGTCGGCCTCGCCACCCGCGAGGCGGAGGAGGAGGGGGAGCGCCCGCCCGCAGCCCTCACCTTCGTGATCGACATCTCCGGCTCGATGGCCGAACCCGGCCGCCTGGACCTCGCCAAGGAGTCCCTCGGCACGATGACGGACCGCCTGCACGACGACGACTCCGTCGCCCTGGTCACCTTCAGCGACGAGGCCGAGACGGTCCTGCCCATGACCCGCCTCGGCGACCGCCGCGACGACGTCCACGACGCGATCGCCGGCCTGGACACCGAGTCCTCCACCAACCTCGGCGCCGGCGTGGAGACCGGCTACGACACCGCCGTCGAAGGTCTGCGCGAGGGCGCGACCAACCGCGTCGTCCTCGTCTCCGACGCCCTCGCCAACACCGGCGACACCGACGCCGACACCATCCTGGGAAACGTCTCCGACGCCCGCCGCGACCACGGCATCACCCTCTTCGGCGTCGGTGTCGGCAGCGACTACGGCGACGCCCTGATGGAACGCCTCGCCGACGAGGGGGACGGCCACACCACGTACGTGTCCACCGGCCAGGACGCCGAGCGGGTCTTCTGCGAGGAACTCCCGCGTCACGTCGACCTCACCGCCCGCGACGCCAAGGCGCAGGTCGCCTTCGACCCCAACACGGTCGCCGAGTTCCGTCTCGTCGGCTACGACAACCGCCGCGTCGCCGACGAGGACTTCCGCGACGACCGCGTCGACGGCGGTGAGATCGGCCCCGGCCACACCGTCACCGCCCTCTACGCCGTCCGCACCCGGCCCGGCGCCGAGGGCCGCCTCGCCACCGCCACCGTCCGCTGGCTCGACCCCACCACCCGCACCCCGCACGAGACCTCCGGCCGGCTGGAGACCGGCGCCCTGTACGACACCCCCGCCGACGCCCCCCTGCGGTTCCAGGTCACCGCCACCGCCGCCTACTTCGCCGACGCCCTGCGCCACGGCGAGGACGGCCCCCTCCCCGGCGCCCCCACCCTGACCGAACTCGCCGGCCGGGCAGACGCGTTGGCGCGGCGGACCGACGACCAGGAGGTGCGGGACCTGGCGAAGGCGATCACCCGGGCAACCCGCTCCGGGGACTTCTAGGGGGTGTTTCGCAAGTCCCGCACCGCACCCACGGCGCCCGCCACCCCCTCTCGCCGCACCGGACGAAAGCCCGAGTACCTCCAGTACGAGCACTTTCGTCCGGCACGCCGAGAGCACGCACCGGACACCGCGGGCACCGCACAGGACTTTCGGAACACCCCCTGGTACAACTTCTTACTTGCGAGTAAGTTGGCTTCACCGCTCGCAGCCGATGTCGCCACCGGGAGCCGTCATGGGCGTACGCAAGGATCTGAAACGGGCCGCGCGACGCGCCGACCTGGCCGACCGGGCGCAGGTGGAGGTGGTCCGGGACGCGACCGGCACCGTACGCGAGGCCCGCTCCGCCCCCCTCGTCCCGCCGCCCACCACCGGCAGCATCGCCGACCTGCCCCACACCAACGCCGCCGAGGCCCCCGACGCCGTGATCCTGCGCCGCCGGGCGGCGGACGGCAGCTGGCGGCCCGTGACGGCGGCCGCCTTCGCCCGTGAGGTCACCGACGTCGCCAAGGGGCTGATCGCGGCCGGCCTCGAACCCGGCGGCCGCGTCGCCGTGATGTCCCGCACCCGCTACGAGTGGACGGTCCTGGACTTCGCGATCTGGGCGGCCGCCGGCCGGAGCGTGCCCGTGTACCCCACCTCCTCCGCCGACCAGGTCGAGTGGATCGTCCGCGACTCCGGCGCCCGGTACGTCGTCACCGAGACCGCCGGGAACACCGCCACGGTCACCACGGGCACCGCCGGCCACGCGGCCGCCCCGACCGTCTGGGAACTGGACGCGGGCGCCCTCGACCGGATCACCGCCCTCGGGAGGGACCTTTCCGACGAGGAGGTCGCCAAGCGCCGCGCCGCCCTCACCCCCGACACGGTGGCGACCATCTGCTACACCTCCGGCACCACCGGCCGCCCCAAGGGCTGCGTCCTCACCCACGGCAACCTGCACGCCGAGTCCGCCAACCTCCTCGAACTGCTCTACCCGATCTTCCAGGCGGTCACCGGCGAGACCGCCTCCACCCTGCTGTTCCTGCCGCTCGCCCACATCATGGGCCGGACCCTGCAGATCGCCTGCCTGACGGCCCGCATCGAGACCGGCCACTTCCCGAGCGTCAAGCCCGACGAACTCCGGCCCGCCCTGAAGGAGTTCCGCCCGACCTTCCTCGTCGGCGTCCCCTACCTCTTCGAGCGCATCCACGACGCCGGCCGCGCCACCGCCGAGAAGATCGGCCGCGGCGCCTCCTTCGACCGCGCCGAACGCGTCGCCGTCCGCTTCGCCGAGGCCTACCTCGCCCGGTTCCTCGGCACCGGCAAGGGCCCCGGCCCCGGCCTCTACGCCGCCTGGGCCCTGTACGACCTGCTGGTCTACCGCAGGATCCGCACCGAACTCGGCGGCCGTCTGCGCTACGCCATCAGCGGCGGCTCACCCCTGGACCGCACCCTCAACCTCTTCTTCCACGCGGCCGGCATCGTCGTCTACGAGGGGTACGGCCTCACCGAGACCACCGCCGCCGCCACCATCGTCCCGCCCCTGGGGCCCCGCCCCGGCACGGTCGGCCAGCCGGTCCCCGGCACCGCCGTCCGCATCGCCGACGACGGCGAGGTCCTGATCCGGGGCGGTGTGGTCTTCGGCGCCTACTGGAACGACCCGGCCGCCACCGACGCCGTCCTCACCGACGGCTGGTTCACCACCGGCGACCTCGGCTCCCTCGACGAGGACGGCTACCTCACCATCACCGGCCGCAAGAAGGACCTCATCGTCACCTCCGGCGGCAAGAACGTCTCCCCGGCCGTCCTGGAGGACCGCCTGCGCTCCCGCACCCCGGTCGGGCAGTGCCTGGTCGTCGGCGACAACCGCCCCTTCGTCGGCGCCCTGATCACCCTGGACCCCGACGCGGTCGCCCACTGGCTGTCCGTGCGCGGTCTGCCCGCCGACACCCCGCTCGCCGAGGTGATCCACGACCCCCGCATGCGCGCCGACGTCCAACGCGCCGTCGACTACGCCAACGAGGCCGTCTCCCGCGCCGAGTCCATCCGTGCCTTCACCCTGGTCGAGGGCGCCTTCACCGAGGACAACGGCCTGCTCACCCCGTCACTGAAGGTCAAACGCCACGAGGTGACGGCCGTCTACGCCGAACAGATCGAGGAGCTGTACCGGAGGTGAAACGCCCGACGGCGGGTCACCGGGGAAACCGGTGACCCGCCGTCGGCGGCACGCGCGTGGGGGCTCAGCTGTCCTGCGCGCCGTTGCCCGTGAGGACCGAGATGTCGTCCAGGATGTGCGACAGCGGCTCGTCGCCCTTGGCCTGGGTGCTGTTCTCGACACACTGCTGGGTCTGCGGGGCGGACAGGATCGGGACGTCCTGGAGACCGATGTTGGCGACTCCGACGAGGTTCTGCACGTTGGCCTTGACCGGCAGACCGACGCACGGCTTGTTCAGCGAGCCCTGGACCAGCGACAGCTGCGGGCTCTGGTCACCGAAGGTGGCCGAGTTGCCGAACTCCGACGAGGCGCCGTTGCCGCTGGCGGACGTGGTGCCGCTGTCGTCGCCGATGGCGAGCGCCTGCGGAGCGGTCATCGCGGTGAGACCGGCCACCGAGACGGCGACAGCCGCGCTTGCCCACAGCTTCTTCATGTTCGTTCCCTTCGAAAAGAGCGTGCTCCGGGGGAGGAGTCGCATGATCGTCAACGGTGCGGACCCGCCGCTGGTTGCGGTGGTTGCCCCGATCGGCGCAGCGCACCGGCCCTGAGGTCCGCGCGCCCCTCACGCCCGTCGGACGCGCTCCCGCCCGCCCGGTCGCCGTCGCGCACCGGGCACACGAGACAGCGGGCCGCCGGAGGTCCGGCGGCCCGCTGCGGGGATGGAGAGCCCACCCCTGGGCTCGGCTCGGAAGGTGGGTGCCTTCGTCGCGTGGGGGCTCAGCTGTCCTGCGCGCCGTTGCCCGTGAGGACCGAGATGTCGTCCAGGATGTGCGACAGCGGCTCGTCACCCTTGGCCTGGGTGCTGTTCTCGACACACTGCTGGGTCTGCGGGGCGGACAGGATCGGGACGTCCTGGAGACCGATGTTGGCGACTCCGACGAGGTTCTGCACGTTGGCCTTGGCCGGCAGGCCGATGCAGGGCTTGTTGAAGGAACCCTGGATGAGCGCCATCTGGGGGCTCATGTTGCCGTAGGTGGCCGAGTTGCCGAACTCCTGGTGGGCACCGTTTCCGCTGGCCGACGTGGTGCCGCTGTCGTTGCCGATGGCGAGCGCCGGGGCAGCGGCGGCGGCGGATGCGCCGACGACGGAAACGGCGACCGCGGCGGAGGCCAGTACCTTCTTGATCACGTGTATGTCCCTTCTGGAGAAACCCCGTCCACCGGAGCGCCTTGGTCAACTGCGTCGGGCGGACTTGGTTGCTGGCGTTCACTCCGATGGCCCAGAGCGCGGGCGGGCCCCCGTCTGCTCGACAGCGCCGCGGCCCTTCCGTGCGCTCACCGGACCGCCGCACCGATCGAGTGAAGCGCCGCAACCAATTCCCGCGCCCCGGGTTGATGCGGGGGCGGGACCAAGCGTTCCGGCCCGGATCCAGGAAAGGAAAGCGAAATGCTGAAGAAGGCCATGGCTGCGGCGGCGGCCACCGCCTCCCTCGTCGGTGTCGCGGCGGCTGCCGCCCCCCAGGCGCTCGCCATCGGAAACGACAGCGGCACCACGTCGGCCAGTGGGAACGGCGCCCGCGAGGTGTTCGGCAACCAGGTGACGAAGGGGGACATGAGCCCTCAGGCCACCCTGGTCCAGGGCTCGCTGAACAAACTCTGCGTCGGCCTGCCGGCCAAGGCCAACGTGCAGAACCTCGTCGGTGCGCTCAACATCGGCGTCCAGGACGTCCCCGTCCTGTCGGCCCCGCAGACCCAGCAGTGCGCCGAGAACAGCACCCAGGCCAAGGGCGACGAGCCGCTGTCGCACATCCTGAGCGACATCTCGGCCGCCTCGGGCAACGGCGCCAGCGGCAGCTGACCCCGGCCGCCTCCGCGAACGGACGGCCCGTCCCTCGGGGACGGGCCGTCCGTCGTGTTTCCCCGGTGCGTCCTTACGTGTGGATTCTGCGAAGTCGTTCGAGTGAATTCGCTCGCGCCACGCGTTCGTCGGCTTCTCCCGCGTCAATCACTCGTTCTGCAGCCCGCAGGTCATGGCGCGAGCCCCTCCGGCTGTGCTCGCTCGGTTTTCGACCGTCATCGAGGCATGACCGCGGAGAAGGGAAAGTCATGAAGAAGACCGCTGCTGTCGTCGCGGGCCTGGTCCTGGCCCTCGGCGGGGCCGCTCCGGCCTTCGCCGACGCCGGTGCCAACGGTGCCGCCTTCGGATCCCCGGGTGTCCTCTCCGGAAACGTGGTGCAGATCCCGATCCACTTCCAGGCGAACGTCTGCGGGAACACCGTCAACGTGGTCGGCGTGCTGAACCCCGCGAGCGGCAACGTCTGCGTGAACGCCTGACGGCGCGTCCCACCAGCCGCACGGCTGAGTCGAGGCCGGCCTCGGGTTCCACGTTCCGGGGCCGGCCTTTCCCACTTCTTCAAGCAGGAAGACCACGAGATTGCGACAGACCCTGAGCAGGGGAATGGTCGCGGCGGCCGCCGCGACGAGCATGCTGTCCCTGTGCGGTGGCGCCGCCCTCGCCGACGCGCACGCGAACGGGATCACCGGGAAGGCGCCGGGCGTGACCGCGTGCGGTGGCCCGGCAGGCGGCGCCACCGCCTCGCCCTTCGGCGCCTGCGCGCACACCTCCGTGAGGGACGCGGACGACCACCGGCACCGAGGACGCCTCGACGACGGGGACTCCGGTTACGGCTCGGACGAGGAGGACTCCGGTTACGCCCCGGACGAGGAAGAGTCGGGTTACGGCTGGGACGAGGAGTCCGAGTACGGCTCGCACGAGGAGTCCGGTTACGGCTCGGGCGGCTGGGGCCACGGTCCGGAGGGCGAGGAGTCGGATCACGGCTCGGGCGACTGGGGCTACGGCTCGGACGAGGAGGAGCCGGGATACGGCCCGGGTGACGGGGACTCGGGTCACGGCTCCGGCTCGGGAGGCACGCCCCCGCCGTACGGAGGCGAGGAGACCCCGCCGACGGAGCCTCCGGCGAAGCCTTCGCCCAAGCCCCCGACCAAGCATCCGACGAAGCCTCCGACCAAGCATCCGACGGCTCCGTCCACGAAGCCGCCGACGGAGCCGCCGACGGAGCCGCCGACCAAGCATCCGACGAAGCCGCCGACCAAGCCGTCCACGAGTCCGTCCACGAGTCCCCCGACCAAGCATCCGACGAAGCCTTCGACCAAGCATCCGACGGCTCCGTCCACGAAGCCGCCGACGGAGCCGCCGACCAAGCATCCGACGGAGCCGCCGACCAAGCATCCGACGAAGCCGTCCACGAAGCATCCGACCAAGCCGCCGACCAAGCCGCCCACGACTCCTTCGACGAAGCACCCGACGAAGCACCCGACGGCTTCACCCACCACGCCGTCGGACCACTGGCCCAGCAAGCCCACGAAGCCTGCCGGGCGCCCGGAGCTGTCCCACACCGGTGATGACGGGGAGGTCCTGCTCGCAGTCTCCGGTGTCAGTGCCGCGCTGATCGCCGGCGGAGCGATCCTGTACCGACGAGGCAGGGCCGCGTCCCGTCGGTGACCGCACCGGTTCCACGGCGCCCGCCCGCGGCCGACGATCTCGGCCGCGGGCGGGCCGCTGCGTGAACCGCAACGATACGGCGGGGGCGCGAGCGTCGAACGGCGACACAAGGATGCCCCCGCGCCTCTTTTCTCCGGATTCTTTCGAGTCCGTCGCCGGCGTGCGCCGTCCGGCCACCCGAAAGCCCCAACGGCGGTGGCGCGACACTTCTTCGTATGACTTACATATGACTGAGTGTCAGTGGATTTCGTGAGAGCGGAGAAAGGAGCAGGTATGGCCCCACAGCAGCGACGCGGCCGGTTCCGTCGGTCGGCCGTCGTCGCGGCGGCGGTCCTGACGACGGCCGCCCTGGCATCCGGTTCCGGATTCGCCCCGGGCGCGGGGGCGGCGCGGGCCGTCGATCCCGCCGTCCCGACCCCGACCGCCGCACCCGCCGCCCCCGCCGCGGCCTCCACCGCCGCCCCCGTCCCGACCCCGACCGCCGCCCCCGCCACCCCTGCCCCGGCCTCCACCGCCGCCCCTGCCCCCGCCCCGACCCGGGGCGCCCCTCCCGCCTTCGGCGCCTACCTCGACTACGGAGCAGGCGGCGTGGCCCGGATGGCCGAACTCAGCGAGTGGCTGGACGGCACCGAGCTGCGGGTCGGCCACACCTACCTGCCGGGCGACCGGTGGAGCAACATCGAGGGCCGGCCCGGCTTCCTCGACGTGTGGGCCGACTGGCGCACCGAGAAGACCGACCGGATGCTCGTCCTCAACGTCCCCATGCTGGAGCGCAACGAGGCGGGTCTGTCCGACTTCCGGGTGCGCAGACTGCTGCGTCAGGGCGCGGCCGGGTGGTTCGACCACCACTTCCGCGCGCTGGCCGAGCGGCTCGTCGCGCTGGACGTGCCGGACACGGTGCTCGTGCTCGGCTGGGAGATGAACGGCCTCACCTACAGCCATCGCTGCGGGCCGGACCCTGAGGCGTGGAAGGCGTACTGGAGGCGGATCGTCACCACCATGCGGGCGGTGCCGGGCCAGCGGTTCCTGTTCGACTTCACCCCGAGCCGCGGCCGGGACGCCGTGCCGTGGACGCAGTGCTACCCGGGGGACGACACGGTCGACATCGTCGGGATGGACTCCTACGACCAGCCGGCCGGTCTGTCCTTCGCCCAGCAGGTGGCGGAACCGTACGGGCTCCAGGACCATGTGGACTTCGCGAGGAGCCACGGCAAGGCGATCTCGTATCCGGAATGGGGGCTCTTCCACAACGGCGACAACGCCGAGTACATGCGCGGCATGCTCGCCTGGATGGACGAACACCGGCCGCTGTACCACACCGTGACCGACTACTGCCCGCACGGCATGTGGCAGTGCGGGCAGAACCCGAGGGCGTCGGCGGTCTACCACGCGATGCTGGCCGGCCGCAGCGACGACCCGGGTACCGGACCCCTCACCCCGGCTCCCCTCACCCCGGCACCCGCCACGCCCGAACCGGTCACCCCGGTGCCCGGCACCGCGCCGCCGGCGGCTCCGAGGCCCACACCGGAGCCGGTGGTCCCGCCGCCCGCCGCTCCGCCGCCCCCGCCGGACTGCTCGCCGCTGGACCTCGGCGACTGGGTTGAGTACTGGCTCGGCGGCCGGGTGTGCCTGCGCCTGGACTGGTGGTCGCGCCGCTGAGGGGTCCTTGCACTGTGCCCGCCTGGGCCGCGCGGCGTGGTACCGCACCTCGCCGCGTTGCCGGAGAGCCCTGGTAGCTCCGCTGGCTCCGCTACCAGGGCTCTCCGGCGCCTTGCGATGCACGGCACCGGACCACGCGGCCTGACCAGGCGCTCACAGGGCAAGGAACCTTGAGCCCGCGGCGCCCGCGGCGCCCGCGGAGGCGGCGGGTCTGCGTCAGGACCCGCCGCCGCCTTCCCGCGTTCGTCCCTCTCCGCGCTCCTCCCAGCGCCGCACCAGCTCCTTGCCGCGCCGGCGCGCGGCCACCTCGCACACCACGGCCGACAACAGCGGGGCCGTGGGCCGGCGGGCCAGCAGCAGCCGCTGGTTGACGACCGGGTCGGGACGCCAGTGGTGCTTGTACGGCTCGTCACCGCGCAGCAGGCTCAGCGTGCGGCGCCCGCCGTCCCGGGTGTGCTGGGCGCACGCGTCGAGCAGCATCACCGCCACGTCCGCCTTGCGCTCACGCAGCCGCGGATGGGCGCCGTACAGGTAGCCGCCCGCGAGGCGGCGTGACAGCAGGGTCAGGTCGACGGCCACGACGTCGTCGTCGAGACGGAACTCGGTGACCACCGCGTCCCCGGAGCGCACCATCGGGCCGGCCGAGCGCACCAGGTGTTCGCAGAACCGCGACCGCAGGTGCTCGCCGGTCACCTTCCGGCCCTGCCACTGCAACCGGTGCAGGTCGAGGAGGCGGTGCAGGGCACCGTCCACCTCCTCGGGGCGGACCGCCTGGCGCTCGACGCCCAGCGCGGTCAGCTTGCGCAGCTTCGCGCGCACCCGCTGGGCCCGTGCCGACGGCAGCCGCGCCACCAGCTCGTCCATCGGAACGGCCGGCAGCTCCAGGCACACCGAGTCGCTCACCCGCCGCCGCGGTCCGCGCCAGCGCTCGTACACCTGCTCCACCGCGCCGCCCGGCCGTACCTCGCGGAAGTCGATCAGCGCGGTACGGGCGGCCGCCGCGAGGGCGTCGGTGAGCGCGGCGACGGCCCGCTCCCCGTGGGCGTCGTCGACCAGCACGTCCGCGTAGTCGGAGATCGCCCCGCCGAGCGGCACCAGCGCCGGCAGCGGACGGCGTACGGCCATCAGCGGGGCGGCCGCCACGAGGTCGGCGCCGCAGCGCACCAGCAGCAGCCGCAGCCGGCCGCGCCCGCCGTACGACAGCCACCACGAGTGCAGCCAGGCATGGCTCTGGAACGGGGTGGCCGTCGCGCAGCCGCGGTACAGCCGCTGCCAGGCGGGGGCGAGGGCGGCGAAGTCCTGTTCGTCGGTGACGAGTTCCGTCGTGTACACCGGTCTCACAGTGCTCCGTGGGCGTCGGCGGCCAGGGCCGGGCCCGGTACGGCGGCCGGCCGGCCGGGCTCCTCGCGGGCGCCCCGGGGCCGCACCAGCAGAGCGAGACCGCCGAGCAGCCCGCCCGCGCTCACGCCCACCAGCCCGGTCACCGCCGGGGACGCCGACGACGGCTCGGCCGGCTCGAGCGCGCGGGCGAACTGCTGGAGCCGGACGTGGGTGGCGGCCCGGCTGTCCTCGGCGTGCCGGGTCAGTGCCCGGGCGACCGCGTTGGCCATGTCGGCGGCCGTGTCGGGGCGCGAGGAGGTCGCGCTGATCGCGACCATCGGCGCGTCCGGCGAGGTCGCCGCCCGCACGCCCTCGCGCAGGGTCTGCGCCGGCACGCCCGCCGCCACCTGGGCGTCCGCCAGCACCGCGAGCTGGGTGGCGACCCGGCCGTAGGCCTGCGCGAAGCCCAGCGCGGACGCCGGGTCGGACTTCTCGGTGGGGACGGCGACGACGTACGCGGTGGCCGTGTAGACCGGCGGCTTCAGGATGCCGTACGTGCCGCCGAGGAGGCCGCCGGCGAGGGCGCCGACGGCGAGGAGCGACCAGGGCGGGAGCGCCGTGGCACGGCGCCGGGTGCGCGCCGGGCGGTCGGGCCGGGTGAGGTTGTCGGTCATGAGGAGGGGACTCCCTGGGTGGACGGGGACGACAGGGGCCGGCGGGCCACGGTGGCCGTGTACACGTCCATGAGCCGGTCGGCGCTGCGGGTGATGTCGTAGTGGTGGGCGGCGTCCGCGGCGGTGCGCGGGCGGGGGCCGCGCGCACGGGTCTCGGCGAGCGCCCGGGCGAACGCCTCGGCGCCGCCCGTCACGCGGTGCGCGCCGGGCGCGGTGTGCGCGGGCAGGTCCTCGACGGCGGGGCAGGAGGCGTACAGCACGGGCAGTCCCGACGCGAGGGCCTCCACGACCGCCAGTCCGAAGGCCTCCTCGGGGGAGGGGGAGGCGAGCACGTCCATCGCACAGACGAGGGAGGCCAGGTCTGGGCCGGGGGTGCCGTCGGGCACGCTGGGGCGTTCGCCGGTGAACAGGACGCGGTCGGCGACCCCGGCCTCGTGCGCGGTGCGGCGCAGCACCTGCTCCTCGGGCCCGCCGCCGACCAGCAGCAGCCAGTGGTCGTCGGGCAGCGCGGGCAGGGCGCGGACCAGGACGTCGAAGTGCTTGCCGGGGTGGAGGCGGCCGACGGCGCCGACGACGTGGGCGTGGTCGGGCAGGCCCAGGTGGTGGCGGGTGCGGTGGCGCCGGACCGGGTCGAAGCGGAAGCGGGCCAGGTCGATGCCGTTGGGGACGACCTCGATGCGCGGCGCGGGGACGCCCCACCGCTTGAGGCGGTCGGCGACCGTGGCGGAGACGGCGACCGTGGTCCGGCCGAGCCGCTCGCTGGCGAGGTAGAGGGAACGGACGCCCCGGGTGAGCGGCCGGCCTTCGACCTGCGAGTCGCCCAGGGAGTGTTCGGTGGCGACGATCGCCCGCACTCCGGCGAGGCGCGCGGCGAGCCGGCCGTAGACGCAGGCGCGGTAGAGGTGGGTGTGGACGAGGTCGTAGCGGCCGCGGCGGACGAGCCGGGCGAGGCGGGGCAGGGCCGCCAGGTCGCGGTTGCCGCCCATGCCGAGGTGGGTCACGTGCACGCCGTCGTCGGCCAGCCCGTCGGCCACCGCGCCCGGGTTGGTCAGTGTCACGACGTCGCAGTCGACCGGCAGGTGCCGCAGCAACAGCCGCAGTTGCTGTTCGGCGCCGCCGACGCCGAGCCCGGTGATGATGTGCAGCGCCTTCACCGCAGCCCCTCGACAGGACGCCGGCGCAGCCGGTGCAGCCGGTACTTCAGGAACAGCCGGGCGGGGGTGTCGTGCTGGCCGACGTGCACGCGGGGCAGGGCCAGCAGGCCGTTCAGCGGGTCCGGGTCGATCGCGCACGCGTAGGCGTACCCAGCGTCGCGGACGGCGTCCACGGCCCGGCGGTCGATCGCCCCGTACGGGTAGCAGAAGCCGTCGACGCCGCCGCCCAGCAGGTCCTTCAGGGCGGCGCGGCTCTCGGCGGTCTCCGCCGCGAGGGTGGCGTCGTCGGCCCGGGTCAGGTCGGTGTGGGTCATGCCGTGCGAGCCGATCTCGACGCCCTCGGCGGCGGCCGCGCGCACCCCGTCGGCGGTCAGCAGCGGTTTGCGCGGACCGAGCGGGTCCCAGTCGTTGTCGGCGCCGAGCCGGCCGGGCAGCACGAACAGGGTGGCGGTGCAGCCGTGCCGGCGCAGCACGGGCAGGGCGTGGGTGAGGAAGTCGGCGTAGCCGTCGTCGAAGGTGAGGGCCACCAGGTCGCGGCCCGCGCCCCGGGCCCGGGCGGCGAGCAGTTCGGCGACGGAGACACCCCTCAGCCCGCGGTCGCGCAGCCAGCCCAGCTGCCCGTCCAGCCGTTCGGGCGTGACGGTGATGCGGTACGGGTCGTCCGTGCAGTCGCCCACGGAGTGGTACATCGCCATCCAGGGGACCGGGCCGGGGCCCCGCGCCGGACGTCTTGCGGTGTCGACGGGATCGGGATCAACGGGATGGGACATGCGGCAGCCTTCGCGTCGCGGAACGGAGGAATCGGAGTGCGGTGGCGATGCCCTGGGCGCCCAGGGCCCAGCCGAGCAGGACGAAGACGGCGGTCACGGCGAGCGTTCCCGCGGCGAGAGCGGACAGCGGGCCGGTGACGCGGTCGGTGGCGAGCGTTCCGGCCGCCGTCGCCCCCGCGGCGGCTCCCACCGGCCGGCTCAGCTCGCGCAGCACCGACCGGACACCGATGGGGACGCAGCGCGTTCTGCCGTGCCGGGCGGTGCGCGGTGCGGCTCCGGCCAGCAGTGCCAGCGCGGTGACGGTGATGCCGGCGGCGTTGGCGGCGGCGATGCCGTGGACACCCCACGGCCCGACGGTCAGCGCGCCGAGCCACGAGGTCACGACGAGCCCCACGGCCATCGCGCCCAGCGGGTACCAGGAGGCGCGGCCCGTCGAGAAGTAGGAGCGGGCCAGCACGCCGACCAGGGTCTGGCCGAGCAGCCCGAGCGCGTACACCCTCATCACGCCCGCCGTCGCCGCCGTGTCGCCGGCGGTGAACGCGCCCCGCTGGAAGAGGAGTTCGATGATCTGCGAGGCGCAGGAGACGACCACGGCGGTGCCGAGCAGCACCACGCACGCGGCCAGCGCCAGGTCGCGCTCTACCCGGCTCCGCGCCCGTTCGGTGTCCCCGTCGGCCAGCGCGCGCGCCACCACCGGGAAGGTGACCGTGCACAGCATCAGTGACAGGATCATCGGCATCTGCGCGACCTTCTGCGCGTAGTTGAGGTGCGAGATGGCTCCGGCCGGCAGCTGAGAGGCGAGGAACCGCTCGATGAGGACCTGCGACTGCCGGCACAGCGCGAACAGCAGCACGGTCGCCACGACGGCCGCCCCGAGCGGCCGCGGCTCCTCCGCCGCCTCCGGCCCGTCCGGATCCGGTCGCCGCCTCAACTGCCGTAGGAGCGACGGCAGTTGCACGGCGACCATCAGGCACCCGCCGGCCGCCACCCCGGCCGCAGCCGAGCGCACTCCCCAACTGCCGCCGAGGACGACCATCCCCGTGACGATGCCGATGTTGTAGACCACGTAGATCGCGGCCGGCGCCACGAACCGCCGGTGCGCGCGCAGGGCCGCGCTGCAGTACCCGGCGAGCCCGAAACTCACCACGCAGGTCGCGGTGAGCCGGGTGCAGTCGACGGCGAGCCGGGGGTCGGGCAGACCCGGGGCGAGCACCTCGACCACCTGGGGCGCGAGCCCGACGACCAGGACGCCGACGGCGACGAACGCGCACGACAGCCGCGGCAGGGTCCCCGCCACCAGCGCGCGCACCGGGTCCCCGGAGTCGCCCCTGGCCCGCCGGGCCAGGGCCATGCTGAACGCCGGGATGAGGGCGAACGCCAGCCCGTCCTCGATGAGCAGCGTCGCAGCGAATTCCGGCACCGTCCACGCGACGAGGAAGGCGTCGGTGTCGCTGCCCGCCCCGAACAGCCGCGCCAGCGCCTGGTCCCGCACCAGTCCGAGCAGCGCCCCGGCCACCGAGAGCGCGGCGGTCACGAGGGCGGCCTTGACGAGGAACCGCCTGGAGGGCGCGCAGCGGTGCGCGTCGAGGTGCGCGCGGACGTGCGCGCCGCCGTCCGCGTCCGCCGCGTCGGCGCCGGGCGCCCCCGCGGGCTGGTCCGCGTTCGCTCGTGGGGCTCGCGAAGGAGTGACCGTCATCGGGGGAGCACCTCCTCGCGCCCGGGGCCGCCGATCAGCGCCCACCAGCCGGCGAGGCCCAGGCACACGGCGGTCAGGACGGTCGACGGGCCGCCGATGTCGGCGTACAGGAAGTCGGTGAGCTGCCACACCAGCAGGCCGCAGGCGACGAGGGCGCAGTCCAGGCCGGGCCGGCCGTCGCGGCGCACCCGGAACAGCCCGCGCAGCGCGCACACCAGCAGGGCCAGCCAGCCGCCCGCCAGCGCCAGCAACCCGACCAGCCCCTGTTCGCCGAGCACCAGCAGGTACATGTTGTGCGGCGACAGCAGCGGCTGCTTCCGGTACGAGGCCCCGGCGCCGTCGGTGTCGCTGCCGGCCGACAGCGCCAGCGAGGCGTGTGCGTCCCGGTGCTCGGGGAAGCCCTTCAGCCCGACGCCGGTCAGCGGCTGTTCGCGCCACATGCCGACCGCCGCCGCCCACATCGTGTACCGGTCGGTGACCGACCGGTCGGGGGCGTCGGCGACCTGCGTGATGCTGTTGACGCGCTCCTGGAGCATCGCCGTGCCGACTCCGAAGCCGCCCACCAGGACCACGCCCGCGGCGGCCGCGACCGCGACCGCCTTGAGAGCCCGCCGCAGTCCGGCCAGCGCCAGTTGCACCGCGCAGGTCACCGCCGTCGCGATCCAGGCGCCCCGGCTGAAGGACAGCGCGAGCGGCAGCAGGAGGGCGAGCGCGCAGGCGGTGGCGATTCCCCGCTGTCGCACCGGGCCGCCGCCGAGGGCGAGGCCCACCGCGCAGACCAGGCCGAAGGACACCACCGTCGCCATGCCCATCACGTCCTGCGCCCCGAAGGTGCCGACCGCGCGGATCGTCTCGCCCTGGTAGGAGGCGCCGGTGCCGGTGACGTACTGGTGGACGCCCACCGCGCCCTGCCAGCCCGCGAGCCCCACGAGTGACCACGCCAGCAGCCTGAGGTCGCAGCGGTCGCGGATCAGCAGCAGCACGGCCGCGGGGACCAGCACGAACACCTGGAGGTAGCGGCCCAGGCCGCCGATGCCGGCGCCCGGCGAGGACGCCCCCATCGCGGCGAGCGCGAGCCCGACGACGGGCAGGCCCACCACCACGGCCGCCGTACGGGACAGGGGACGCCGCCGCTGCCGCAGCAGCCGTACCGCGCAGAACAGCACGACGAGCGCGGAGAGCGCGTCGGCCGGGCCGGCGCCCTCGCCGCCGGCGGAGACCGGCAGCGCGAGCACGGCGACCACGGCGACGACGGGCAGGACCGGCGAGAGCGTCCGGGCGCGGGCCTGCGGCGGGGCGAGACTCATCTGTCGGTTCAGCTCCCGGTCGGCCGCACGACGGCGGCCGCGGTGCGCAGCAGGATGCAGACGTCCTGCCACAGCGACCAGTTGTCGATGTAGGCGTTGTCGAAGCGGGCCCGGTCCTCGATGGAGGTGTCCCCGCGCAGCCCCTGCACCTGGGCGAGGCCGGTGATGCCGGTCCGCATGCGGTGCCGGGCCGCGTAGCCGGGGTAGGTCTGGCTGAACTGGGTGACGAAGTAGGGGCGTTCGGGGCGCGGGCCGACCAGGCTCATGTCGCCCTGGAGGACGTTCCACAGCTGGAGCAGCTCGTCCAGCGAGGTCTCGCGCAGGAAGCGGCAGAACCGGCTCATGCGCACCTCGCCCGCCACGCTCCAGCGGGTCGCGGACTCGTGTGCGTCGACCGGGCGGTGGGTGCGGAACTTCAGCAGCGTGAAGGGGCGCCCGTCCTTGCCGATGCGCTCCTGCCGGAACACCACCCCCGGCCCGTCGGTCAGCCGCAGCACCACCGCGCACACCAGCAGCAGCGGGCTGACCACCAGCAGCAGCGTCGCGGAGACGGTGACGTCCAGCAGCCGCTTGCCGAGGCTGCCCCGGCGCCGCAGGCCGAGATCCAGACGCCGGCAGGAGAACCCGGCGAGTTCCTCGCGGCTCGCGCGGCCGGGGGTCTCGGCGTCGACCTCCCACACCGTGCAGCCCGACTCGGCGAGCGCCCGCAGCAGCGGGCCCTGCGCGGTGCGCACAGAGGGGTGGACGCACAGCACGTCCCGCACGCCGTTCTGGATCAGGGCACGCTGCACCTCCTGACCGGTGGTCAGCACGGGCAGTCCCTCGGCGCCGGTCGCGCGCCCGGGCCGCTCGGCGACGACACCGACCGGCTGCACCCCGTAGCGCGGGTGCCGCAGCACGGCCGCCGCCACGCGCTGAGCGGTCGCCGCCGGACCGACGACGAGCGCGGCGCGCGGGTGCCGCAGCAGTGCCCGGCGGCGCCGCAGGTGGACGACCGCACGGCCGGCGCATCCCGCGACGGTCTGGGCCGCGCACCCGAGGAGCAGGGTCCCCGCGGACAGGGCGTGCGCCGGCTGCCATGCGGCGACGAGCGCGCCGAGGGCCAGCCAGGTCACGACGACCCGGCCGCACACCAGGGGCAGTTCGTCCAGCACCCCGTGCACGGGCCGCGCCCGGTACGGGCGCACCAGCAGGGTCGCCGCCACCAGCAGGGCCGGCAGCGACGCGGGGCGCTGAGCTCCGGTCAGGACCGTCGCGGCCGCCAGCGCGGCGAGGCCGTCGGCCAGCAGCAGGGGCAGCGGCGAGGCGGGCCGCGCCGGGGGCCGCCGCGCCGGGAAGTGGAATCCCGCCGCGCTCTCGCGCCGCGGGATCACCGAGACCGGTGAGAACCCGGGCTGCGCGCCGGGGGAGGGAACGGTGCTTTCCGCAGTCACGAGTGGATGGACTCCCTGCACTCGGAGGGCACGACCCGCGGCACGGACCCTCGGCCCAGCAACTCGCGGTACACGCCCGCGACCGCCTCGGCCGTGCGCCGCACGTCGTGCGTGGACAGGACGTAACGGCGCCCCTGGTGGCCGAGCGACTCGCGCAGCAGCGGATCGAGCAGCAGGTCGGCGACGGTCGCGGCCAGCGCGGCCGGATGGCGCGGGGGCACCAGGCAGTGGGGTGCGAGCGCGGCCGGCAGGCTCTCCCGCGCGCCGTCCACATCGGTCACCACCACGGGCCGGCCGCAGGCCAGCGCCTCCAGCGGGGCCAGCGCCATGCCCTCCCAGCGCGAGGGCAGCACCACCAGGTCGGCGGCCTGGTACCAGGGGGCGGGGTCGGCGACGGCACCGGCCAACACCACGGACTTCGGCGCGCGGGCCCGCAGTTCCTCGCGGTCGGGGCCGTCGCCGACCAGCACCAGCCGCGCCCCGGGCACCCGGCGCAGGACCGCGCCCCACGCCCGCAGCAGCACGTCCTGCCCCTTCTGCCGGCACAGCCGCCCCACGCACACCACCAGCGGGGCGGCCGGGTCGGCGTCCGGCAGGAGCGCGGCGCGCACGGTGTCGACCGGCGCCGGGTGGAAGCGCGCGGGGTCGATGCCGTTGGGCACGACGGCCCACGGTCCGGCGATCCCGGCCCGCACCCCGGTCGTGCGCTCGGCCTCGCTGACACACACCAGCCGGTGCGCCCAACGGGTCGCGAAGCGCTCCCACTTCAGGGCGAGTGCGGAGGTGGTCCCGCCGACGGCCTCGAAGGACCAGGCGTGCGGCTGGAACACGGTCGGGATCCGCCCGCGCACCGCCAGCCGTCCGGCGAGCCCGGCCTTCGCGCTGTGGGCGTGCACCAGGTCGGGGCGTACCGTGCCGAGCAGGCGTGCGAGGCGCCGCACCTCACCGGGGAGCGCGCCTGTCGGAGCCCTGGTCGCCTCCCATCGCCGCACGTCCGCGCCCAGTGCGCGCAGGGTGTCGGAGAGGGGGCTGTCGGGGCAGGCGACGGTGACGCGCAGCCCGGTGGCGAGCTGGGCTCGCGCCAGGTCGGTCACGACGCGGGCGACCCCGCCGTCGACGGGCTGGGTGAGGTGCAACACCCGCGGTCCGACGTCGGTCTCTGGCTGGTGCATTGCGCGGTTTCCTCGCTCACGGTGACGCTCGGGACGGGCGGGAACGCGCGCCTACGGCTTCCGTGTGTCGACGGCGACGAAGAGCGCGCCGGCCCACGCCGCGTCCCGCTGGGGAACGAGCCGAACGGGTGGCTGGTCACCACCGCGACGCAAACCCGCGCCGGGATCGAACACGGCGAAGGCGGGGCCGGGGACCTGCGCGCACGCCGGTACACGCGCCTCGGGAGCCGCCCCGGGGCCGCTGATCTTTGTGTTCAGCGGATCGTCGGATGGGTCGACCGGTTCGCCGGGCGCCGCGGCGGGCCCGGAGCCCGGTCGAGCACTTGAGCGAAGCATCCGAACGGCCGCCGTCGTGGACGCGCCCACGACGGCGGCCGTCACTGCGATGACGCATCACCGGCGTCGCCCTTCCGCAAAGGTGTGATTTGCTGGCAATAAGGGTGTTGAGGGTGATCCGCAACTCTAGTGGCTATCTGGATCAATGCGGAGAAATCGGGTGAGTGTGTCGGATTCGTCAATCCCGGCCGGGGGTCGGTTCACTCCATCGGCCGCACAACCCCCGGCCGTGGCGCGCGTTGACACAGCGCCGGGCATCCCCGCCCGCGTGTTGTTGTCGAAATCCCAAGGAGCACCTCTCCATGTCGCGTATCGCGAAGGGCCTGGTCCTGACCTCCGTTGCCGCCGCGGCCGTCGCCGGAGCCTCCGGCATCGCCGCCGCCGACAGCGGCGCGCACGGTGTCGCCGCGCACTCCCCGGGCGTGCTGTCGGGCAACGTCGTCCAGGTTCCGATCCACATCCCGGTCAACGTCTGCGGCAACACCGTGAACATCGTCGGTCTGCTGAACCCGGCCTTCGGCAACACCTGCGTCAACGCCTGACGTCACCCCCCGACCGACGTCCCGACGCGCACACCGGCGAACGGCCGTCCTCCGTCCAGGAGGGCGGCCGTCGTCGTTGCCCCGAACGGGGGGAGGCGGCGACGGCCCGCCGGGTACGCCTCCGCAGGCCGTCCCACCAGCGCGGATGCGGACATCACGCCTGCCACGTGCGGTGACGGTTCGGTTGCGGAGGGTGGTGATGGCTCACACGGTGGGCTCAAGACCTGACGCAATCGAAAGGAACCCCCATGCGTGGTCTGCCCGTCCGGCGTGTCGCGTCCACCGCCCTCTGCGCCGGCTTCGTTCTCGGCCTCGCCGCTCCCACCGCCCTGGCGGCCGACGACGCCACCCGTGAGCGCACCCGTGCGGCGTCCCGTGCACCCGTCCCCGGCGCGGACACGCTGCTCGCCCGGGACACCTCCCTGAACGCCGTCGAGGCCGCCCTCGCCCCGGTCGTCGACCTGTTCGACACGGGTGTGACGGCGGACGACGGCCGGCTGACGACCATCGAGGCGCACCGGCTCGGCGCCGCCGTCAAGGAGGCCATCGCCCGGATCACGGCGACCACTTCCGCCACGGTGGCCACGGCGATGACCCCGGTGACCCCGCTCGCCCCGCTGCTCCCGGCCACCCCTGTCGTGGTCCCGGCCACCCCTGTGGTCCCGCTGCTCCCGGCGGCTCCGGAAGCCTCCGCGGCCCCGGCGACTCCGGCGCCCCCGGTGGTCACCCCGGCGCCCGGCACGGCGGAGATCCCGGCCACCACCCTGCCCGCCGACTCGGTGATCGTGTCGGCCAGCACCCTGCCCGCGCTGGACCGCAGCGGCGCCGCCGGTGCGCAGACCCGCGCCGCCGACGTCACCGACGCGGTCACCGCCCTGCTCCAGACGGTCCAGGACCTGATCGAGGACATCACCTCCGACGCCCTCGGCCAGGTCGTCCCCGCGATCACCGAAGTGATCGGCGGCCTGCTCGACCTGATCAACGGGCTGCTCAGCGGACTGACCACCCCGGCCGCGGCCGAGCCGCCGCAGTCGCCGGTGCTGCCCGCCACCTGACGGCCGGGCGGAAATGTTCCGCCCACGGGGTTTCCGCATCCGACGGGGATCGTTAGGCACGGCGTCAGAATTCCCCCGGAAAGGAACCCGATGAAGTCCCTGAAGGCTGCCGCTGTCGTTGCCGGGTCCATGGTGCTCGCCGGTGCCGCCGCACCCGCGTTCGCCCACAACCCCGCCGACCTCACGCCCACCAGCCTCAACGGCGCCCTGAACACGCTCACCCAGGGTCCCCTCAGCACGGCCGACGTGATGCCGCTCCAGCACCAGTCGCACGCGCTCGACACGGAGAACAAGGGTTCCGTGCTCAGCGCCGTCAAGGAGGCGACCGCCGCTCTCAACAACGACACCCCGCTCCTGGGCGGGCTGCCGCTGCAGAGCTGACGCGCTGTTCGGACGCCTTCCGGAGGGCCGGTCCCGTGCCGCACGGGACCGGCCCCCGGCGCTGTTCGAGCCCCCTGTGGGGCCGCGTCCCTCGTTCGTGTGGAGCACCGGCGTGGCGTCCTCCGCGCGGGTGAGAAGCCGCCGGGAGGCCCGCCACCGCGCCGATAGGGTCACGCGGTGACCTCAACCCCAAGCGCAACCCGCCCCTTCAACGTGGCCGACCTGGGCACCCTCGTCGTGATGCCGTGGAGCGGCGAGGCTCCCGACGGCAGCGACATGCCGTACCTGCTCGCCTACTCCCTCGGCGACGCGGCGGGCGGCCCCGGGACCACCACCGCCGCCGTCGAGCGCCTGCTCCGCGACCACGGCCTGAGCGTCGGCGGTGACGTCGTCGACGGCACCGAGAAGCCCAGCCTGCCGGTCAGTCTGCTCGTCCAGTCCGGTGCGGCCGTCCTCACCCTGCCGGGTCTCACCGCCCAGTGCGTCCCGCCGGCCGAGTGGCTCGACGCCGTCGGGAAGCGCGGGTACGCCTACCTCGTCCTCACCACCCGCCCCTGGCCCGAGGCCACCCCCGGCAAGGCCGTCGAAGCCGAGGCGCTGGCCGCGTTCGCGGGCGCCGAGGAGACCCTCACGGCCGCGGCGCACCTCGTCCTGCCCGCACGCCGCCTGCGCTGATGACCGCACCGGCCGCGGGCGCCGGACGCGGCCTCGCCCTGCTCCTCGTCCTCACGGGAGCGGCCGGACTGCTGGCCTCCTGGATCCTCACCCTGGACAGGTTCAAGCTGCTCGAGGACCCCGGCTTCACCCCGGGGTGCAGTCTGAACCCGGTGCTCTCCTGTGGCAGCGTCATGGAGAGCGACCAGGCCTCGGCGTTCGGGTTCCCCAACCCGATGCTGGGCCTGGTCGCCTACGGGACCGTCGTGTGCGTCGGAGCCGGCCTGCTGGCCGGCGCGGCCTTCCCCCGCTGGTACTGGCTCACCTTCACCGCCGGCTGCCTCTTCGGTGTCGGCTTCGTCAGCTGGCTCCAGGCCGAGTCGCTGTACCGCATCGACGCGCTGTGCCTGTGGTGCTGCCTGGCGTGGATCGCCACGATCTGGCTCTTCTGGTACGTCGTCTCCTTCGACGTACGCCGCGGCTTCCTGCCCGCGCCGCCCTGGCTGCGGACGTTCCTCGCCGAGTTCACCTGGGTGCCGCCGACGGCGCACCTCGGGGCCGTCGGCATGCTGGTCCTGACCCGCTGGTGGGATTTCTGGACGAGCTGACCATGCACCCGTCCCACTACTGAGGCACCCGGGGGAATTGTGCGCTGGTGGCGTTTCCCGGCTCGTTACCCGATACGCACGCACCGCCCGCCCCCGATCGCGAGAGGCCTGTACCCAGATGAAGCCGACCACCCGAGGAACCCTGGCCGCCGTGCTCACGTGCGTGGCGGCCGCGGCCGGCGCCGCCGCCGCGACCCCCGCCGCCGCGACCGGCACCGTCCCCGTCCCCGTCCCGCTGGGCGGCGTCGAGCACGCCCTCGGCGTGCAACTGCCACGGGTCGGCGGTGAGATCCCCCTGCCGACGACGGGCTCCCCCGAAGGCCCGCGGTACGTCGAGGGCCGGCTCCTCCCCGAGCGTGCGATCCCGCAGCTGCCGGTCGCCGCCGGGCTGCCGGGCGCGGAACTGCGCGCGCCCCTGTCCGAGGTCCTCGGGGACGACGTCCAGCCCGTCGGCGTCGACGTCCCCACCTCCGACCTGCTCGCCCTCGGCCCCGGTCTGGGCCTCGACGCCCCGCTCACCGCGCCCCGCCCCGACCACTTCGGCCTGCCCGGGGTGCAGCTGCCGCAGGCCGCCCCCGTCCTCCGGGCGGTCCGGACCGCCGACCTCGGGCTCGGCCCGGGACGGTAGGACCGCGGCACGCGCAGCCCCCGAGCGCGCGAGCCGCGCACGTCCCGCGGACCCCGCCGTGCGGGTGAAGGCCCGGCCACAGGCCCGGAAACCCCCGTCCGGGCCTGTCGACTTTTCGTGACCCGGCGGGCCGCCGGTCGGTTACCGGGGTGGACAACCGAACCGGACGAGGAGCACGCCCATGGTCGTCAGAGCCGACGCCGCACCCGACAGCGCACCGCCGAGAAGGAGAACCAGAGCCCGGCGGGGCCTGCTGCGCGGCGCGTTCGGTGCCCTCGCGGCCCTCGCACTCGCCCCGGTCGTCGCCGCCTCCCGGCCCGCCCGCCGCGCCGACGCCGCCGAGACGCCCGTCCGCGGCTCCTTCGACGAGATCTACCGGGGGCGCCGCGTGCAGGGCATGCTCGCCGCGACGGTGCACTTCGCCGCGGGCGGCGAGCGCTGGCAGATCACCATCGACGGCCGCCCGCTGCACCTCATGCGCCGCGCGGACGGCACCTGGCTGACCATGGTCGACCACTACCGCTCGTACGCCACCCCGCTGGAGGCGGCCCGCGCCGCCGTCGACGCGCTGGGTCCCGGCGAGATGCTGCGCTCCATCGCCGCCGCGGGCGGCCACCTGCACCCGGGGGGACACCATGGCCTACACCCGTAAGGACGTCAGCACCCTCACCGCCACCGAGCGGCGCCGCTTCGTCACGGCGCTGCTGGAGGTCAAACGCCGGGGCGAGTACGACGAGTTCGTGCGCATGCACATCAACTACTACGTCTCCGACGGCGAGGGCGGCCTGCGGACGGCCCACATGGCGCCGTCCTTCCTGCCCTGGCACCGCAGGTTCCTGCTGGAGCTGGAGAAGGCACTGCGCCGGGTCGACCCCTCGGTGACCGTGCCCTACTGGGACTGGACCCGGGACCGCACCGCCACCTCCGCCCCCTGGGCCGAGGACCTCCTCGGCGGCAACGGCCGTCGCTCCGACCTCCAGGTCACCACCGGGCCGTTCGCGTACGCCACCGGCAACTGGACCATCAGGGACGGCGTCACCGACCGCGAGTTCCTCACCCGGGACCTCGGCCGTGCCCGCGACCCGCTCGACCTGCCCACGCGGGCCGACGTGGAGTGGGCGCTGAAGGACCCGGTGTACGACGTCTCGCCCTGGGACTCCACGGTCACGCAGGGGTTCCGCAACAAGCTGGAGGGGTGGGGGAGCGGCCGGGGCAGTTCCGCCTGGCGCAACCACAACCGGGTGCACCGGTGGGTCGGCGGGGTCATGGTGGGCGGTGCCTCCGTCAACGACCCCGTGTTCTGGCTGCACCACGCCTTCGTCGACCTGCTGTGGAGCCGCTGGCAGGCCCGCCACCGCGACCACCGCTACCTGCCCGCCGAGCCGCCGATGCGGGGCAGCCGGCAGTACCGCCGGATCGTCGCCCGGCACGAGAAGCTGCCTCCGTGGGACGTCACCCCGGACCAGATGGAGGACGTCGGACGGATCTACCGGTACGCGTGAGGTCCGGCGCGGACACGGGGAGAGCCCCGGCGCTCGAGGTGCCGGGGCTCTCCAGGGGGCTGTGGGGCGCGGGTCAGCCGCCGTAGCCGGCGCCCGAGTGGTGCTCGCCGCCCTTGTCCTCGCCGCCCTTGTCACCGTGCTCGCCGTCGCTGATGTTGGCGCAGGTGTTCCCGAAGGCCGGGTTGAGCAGGGCGATACCGTTGACGGTGTTGCCGCAGATGTTGACCGGCACGTGGATCGGGACCTGCACGACGTTGCCCGAGAGGACACCGGGCGAGCCGACGGCCGCGGCGCCGGCGCCCGCGTCCGCCGCGGCCAGGCCGGCCCCGCCGACCATCACGGCACCCGTGCCGAGGGCGACAGCGGCCGCCTTCGCGATGCGAGACATCACGTTCTCCTTCTACTGACTCGGAACGTGCGGCGGCAGGACGCGCCCCCGCACTCCCCCTTCAACGCCGCCACCCGGGGCAGGTCACGGCGCCTTCGCCCGGATCACCCCTCGTGAACGGCGAGAGACCCGAGTGGAGTCAGTGACGCGGGAGGTGCCCGGTGACGAAATCGGTGAGCGTGGCGATGGACTGGAGGCTGTCCAGGCTCAGGTCCAGGGCGGCCACGTCGACGCCGTACCGCTGGTCGACGGCGCCCAGGAGCGCCACACCGGCCAGCGAGGTGAGGCCGATCCGCGGGCCGAACAGGTCGGTGTCGGCGGGGAGTTCCGCCACCACGGCCGGGTCCAGCCGGGCCGCCTCGGCGAGCATCGAACGGAGCTCCCGTTCCACCGTCGCCCGGTCGGTGGAGGAAGGGGTGCGGGGGGCGTCCGTCACGCTTCGGCGTCCTTTCGGGAGGAGACGTGCAGCCAGGAGGGCGGCTGGGGGAGATCGCCGTGCAGGGAGCGGGCGAGGACCGCCGAGTCCGCCGCGGGCCGTTCCACGGCGGTGGTCGCGGTGTCGTCCGCGCGGCGCATGCCCGCCTGGCGGAGCAGGAGGCGCATCTCCAGGTTGGCGTCGGTGGGGCGCAGGGTCACCCGGACGTCCTCGGCGCCGGCCGTGCGGGCCCGTTCCATCAGCCAGAACAGGAAGGCCGCCGCCGCGCCCCGGCCGGCCACCCGGCAGGACAGCGCCAGCAGCGGGACCGACCAGGTGCCGGGCGTGGCCCGGTCGACCAGCGCGGCCCCGATGATCCCGTAGTCGCCGAAACGGTCGCTCATCCGGGCGCAGTACAGCTCGTGTCCGTCGGACGCGGCCAGCGCGCGCAGCCGCTCGGGGCTCAGGCCGGAGGAGTTGAGGCGGTGGGTGCGGGCGGCGAGCTCCAGGGCGCGCGGCACCTCGGCGGGGCCGGCCGGGCCGACGGTGAGGCGCATGTCGCACCAGCGCAGGAACTCCTCGCGGGTGCCGTGGAAGCGTTCGCCCTCGGCGCGGCGGGTCTCCTCGGTGCGGTAGCGGCGCACCCGCTCGCGCGACTCGGGAGTGACCTGCCGGCCTTCGAACGCCGCGAGCAGCGCGGGCACCTCCCGCGGATCGAGGGTGCGCACGCCGGGCAGCAGGGCTTCGACCTCGGCCCGCTCGTACGGCGAGTCGTCGACCAGGACCAGCGCGTCGACGGCGATCCCGAGGTCCCCGGCGATCCGGCGCAGCGACTCGCTCTTGTCCTGCCAGGACACCTGCGGCGCCAGGAACCGCTCACGCAACTCCGGTACGGCGCTCAGCCGGTCGAGGACGGCCGGCGCGCTGCGGCTCGCGAGACTGCTGAGCACGCCGTGCGCCGCCAGCGTGTCGATCGCGGCGAGCATCTCGGGGCGGGGTGCGGGCAGCTCGTCGGTGGGCGACTCGACGGCGATCTCGTCCCAGAGAGTGCCGTCGAGGTCCCACACGACGCACTTGACCCGGTCCGGGTCGTACGAGGTCATGGCGTGTCTTCCTGGGGGAGACGCAGCTTCATGGTGAGGGTGGCGGGGTCGAAGCCGAACTTGCGGTAGACCGTGCGCATCGGGAGGTTGCCGACGTGGACGCGGCCGACCACCTCTGTGATGCCGTTCGCCGCGCAGAACTCCAGGCCCGCGGTGAGCAGGAGTTCCGCCACGTCGCCGCGGTTGTCCAGCGGTGCGACCGCGAGGGAGCGGAAGTTCGCGTAACGGTCGCCGGTCATCGCGTTCTGGTTGATGCTCACCCACAGCCAGCCGACGGCGTCCTCGCCCGGACGGTGGGCGACGAACATGCCCTCCTTCGACTTCTCCATGGCCCGGCCCAGCCGGGACGCCCACCGCGCGGGATCGTCGACGGCGTCCTCGCCGAAGGAGACCCGGGCGATCTCGGCCTCGAACTCGCCGATGGCGGGCAGGTCGCGTTCGTCGGCCCGCCGGATGGTGTAGGGCTGCGCCCGCTGTTCGAGGGCGGCGCGGTCGTCGGGAGCGGGGGGCTGCCAGCCGGCCGCGGGAGCGGCGGGGGTGGTGGCGGGCACGGACGCGGGGGCCGGCGCCGGAGCGGGTTGCGCGGCCGGGGCGGGAGCGGGTTGCGGGGTCGGGGCGGGTGTGGGGGGTTCCTCCACCGGTACCAGGCGGCCCGGGCGGAAGGGGCCCTTGCCGCAGTGCGGGCAGCCGTCGGCGCGCAGGGCGGCGACGGACGTCCAGCGGGCGCCGGGGCCGACGCGGACCTGGGCGCCGCACGCCACGCACGCGTACTCGCGCTGCCGGGTCCGCTTGTCGCCGGTGTAGAGGGGACCGCCGTAGTCGCCCTGCCGGGAGGCGGTCGAGCTGGTGGTGAGGAGGTGCTGGAAGAAGCCGACCCCGCCGAGGATGCCGCTGCCCTCGTACTCGTTGAAGTTGCGGATGTAGCCGTTGGTGACCAGGCCGAGGGCCATGATCTCCCGCTGGACCTCGAGCATCTCGTCAGGGCTCTTGCCGCCGAAGGAGAAGAAGACGCTGTGCGCGGGCCCGGGACGCAGGCCCTCCACGGCGCGCGAAAGGAACAGCCGGGCGCCTTCCGGCGTGTAGGGCGGGTCGGTCATCGCCACGTCGAAGCCGTCGTGCAGCTCGGCGGGGAGCGGCTGACGCAGATCGTGCTCGACGGTCTCCACGCGGGTGCCGAGGCCCGCCGACACCTTCCTGATGTACGCGAGGATCTCCGGGGAGATGTCGACGACGGTCACCCGCTCGACGATCGGGGCGCCGAGGACGTCGCCCACGACGGCGACCGCCAGGGAGATCAGGTCGTCGTCGCCGACCAGCAGCAGCGAGCCGCCGGGCAGCGCGCCCGCCGTGAGCAGCGCCAGGACCCGGCGGACCTTGGTCTCGGGCGTGCAGTGGGACTGGTCGATCGACATGTCGGCGGCGGGGCCGGACTCCATGACGGCGCGCAGCCGCAGCACGGCCTCGTCCAGCACGTCGGGGATCACCAGCTCGCGCCCGTCGCAGGTGGTGCAGGTGGCGTCGAGGGTGAGGTCCATGCCGAGACGGGCGACGAGGTCCAGGCCGGCCGGGGTCAGCCGGGAGGGACGCTCCTTGGTGAGCAGGTCCCGGCGGCGAAGCTCGTTGCCCAGGGCGGCCACGATGGGGACGGGCAGACCGGTGGCCCGGCTGATGTCCTTCGTGGAGGCGGGGGCCAGCCGGCGCAGGGCGCGCAGCACGGAACGGACCCCGGGCGGTCCCTCCTGGAGCCGGACGGCGTCCGCGACTTCCGTGAGCACTTGATCGACGGGGGTACTCCGGCGGTGTCGAGGCGCGTTTTTCACAAAGCTGCTCCGGGCGGGCTGACGGAATCCAGGACTATCGAGTATACGGGCTGGTCGGACGGCGGTCGGACCGCCCGCGGCCCCGGGAAATCAACCTGCGGAAAGCGAGGGCCGAACAATTCTTTCCGGATGGAATTCCGCAATGCCCGGCACATGTCCGGAAGACGGAACGGAAAGGGCCCGGGGTCCCCTTGTCGGCGTACGGAGGCGAGCCCCGGAGGTGCCCCGGATGCTACGCTGGACACGGCCGAGTGCCGGTTATAGGCCTCTCGAGCTTCCGCTTCATCCGTACGGACCAGCGCAGATCTATGTGAAAGGAGACGGGGGCAACGGCTCGCGACCCCCGGTTCCCCATGACCAACTCCTCCGACCTCGCCACCGAGGGCATAAACGTCGACGATTTGTGCTCCTACGCCGTAGACGTGTGGGTGAGCGACCACAGCATCCTCACCGACGAACAGCGCCTGCTCCAGGTGCTGCGCACGGCCGCCGAAAAGGGAAACGCCCAGGTGCTCGGTGAGGCCTCGCACGTTTTCCCCAATGGTGCCGTCACCGCCATTCTGCTGCTTTCCGCTTCCCATCTGAGCATTCACACCTGGCCGGAATTCAGCCTGGCCAACGTCGATCTGCTCGCCTACGGCCGTCTGAACGGCGAGCGGATGATGCAGAGCGTGGAGGTCGGTCTGTCGCCGACGAAAATCAATGTGACGCGAATGCTGCGCGCGGTTCACTGAACCGTCCGGCTCGAATGCGCATTCCATCCGCCCGGGGATCGCACGGGGATCGCACGGGGATCGTCCGGGGATCGTCCGGGGATCGTCCGGGGATCGTCCGGGGATCACAGCCATCCCGAGAGGGACGCGACGAACGCGTCGAATCGGTCCCGGTGGATGGCGTGCGGCGCGTCCGGCACCGTCCGCACCTCGAAGCCCCTGCGCACCAGTTCGGCCCGGGCCCGCGCGCTGACGAGGGTGCTCGGGTCCGACACCTGGACCAGGGAGGGGACCAGGGGGCGCGCCGGGGTGTGGTCGACGTGCCGGTAGGACGACAGGGCGAGGGCGCTGTTCTCGTCCCAGGAGTCCAGGGCCCGCCGTTCGGTCGACAGCCGCTCGGTGGTGCGGGCGGAGGCGTGCAGGAAGCTGGTCAGCAGGCGGGGGGAGCGCTTGAAGAGGGTGAAGACGGCCGGGTCCAGCGTGCCGTTCTCCCCGCCCAGCCGCCAGGCCGGCTCCGAGTAGACCGCGCGGGCCGGCGCCAGCTCCTCCACCGCGAGCGCCAGGGCCAGCGCGCCCAGCGAATGGCCCAGCGCCAGTTCGGGGCCGCGCGGGAGGGTGTCCAGGAGGTCCTCGGCGAACAGCCGCGGCGCGTACGCCCCGCGCGCGCTGGCTCCGTGGCCGCGCAGATCCACGGCGACGACCCGGTAGCCCCGTCCCGTCAGCACCGGGACCAGTTCGTGCCAGGTGCGGTGGTCCGCCATGATGCCGTGGACGAGGACGGCGAGACGCCCGCCCGTTCCCCACTCCCGTGTGTGCAGTCGCATCGGGCCGCAGTCTAGGGCGTGAACCGATCATCGGACCGGAGCGAGGGCTGTGACAGGGCACGCGGTACACGTCTGGTGGGCGCGGACGGGTGACGCCCACCCGGGGCTGCTGCGGCTGCTGGACCACGTGGAGCGCCGCCGGTACGAGGAGACCGCCGGCCCCGGCGACCGGGCCCGCTTCCTGGTCGGCTGCGCCCTCTCCCGCCACGCGCTCGGCGACCTGCTCGGCCTGTCTCCCTCCGAGGTCCCCCTGCGCCGGGTGTGCCCCCGCTGCGGCGGCCCGCACGGCAAACCCCGGCCGGCGCCGCCGACCGCCGCGGACGTCGACTTCTCCGTCACCCACAGCGGCGCACTGGTCGGCGTGGCCGTCTGCGTGGGGGCCACGGTGGGCTTGGACGTGGAGGAGGCGGTCGGGGGCGGTGTCGTTCGGGGCGCGGCGGAAGCGGGCGGGGGCGGTGTCGCGCCCGGCGTGCGGGGGGAGGACGAGGGCGGTGTCGCGCCCGGCGTGCGGGGGGTGGACGAGGGCGGAGGTGTCCCGGACGTCGACGCGGCGGCGCGCGTCGCCCTCTCCGACGCGGAGCGCGCGGCGCTCCTCGCCCGTCCGGCCGAGGAGCGGCGCTCCGCCTTCCTGCGCACCTGGACGCGCAAGGAGGCCGTGCTCAAGGCGCTGGGCCTGGGACTGCGCGCGCCGTTGCGCCGCCTGGAGGTGTCCGCCCCCGACGCGCCGCCGGCGGTCCTCACCTGGCCGGAACGGATCGCCGTGCCGGCCGCGCTGAGCATGGCGGACCTGACCGTCGACGGCGTCCACCCGGCGGCGGTCGCGGTGACGGCGGAGGGCGGGGTGCTGCTGCTCCGGCACACCGGGCGGCTCCGCGCGAAGTGACCTCGGGACCCGCTCCGAACAGCGAAAAGCCCTCCCGGAGGGAGGGCGGAGACTGGCGCCCCCGGCAGGACTCGAACCTGCGGCCAAGCGCTTAGAAGGCGCCTGCTCTATCCACTGAGCTACGGGGGCCGGGTGTGGTGGCCTCGTCCCTGGTGCCCGGGTGTGGGCTGATCCGTGACGTTGCCGGGGACAAGGATAGGGCTCCCGGTTCCTTGACCCTGTTGCTTCGCCTCCGTGGCTCGATGTGGAGGTTCAGTGAAGCGGTCCTGATAATCGCAGGCAGGTGCGAATCGTGCATCGCTTTTGGCGCCTCGGGCCCCGGGTGTTGTGCACTCGTTATGCCTGGGCTGCGCCCTTGTCCCAGTCGTACCTTCCGTCCCTTGTGTCCTATCGGCGCGCAGGCATGCCTATATGCTTCATAAATCCCCTGAAATTGGGCATTCTTCGCATGTGGTGACCTTGGACGTACGGCCTCAGCTGCTCGACGCACTCTCCGCCCTGCGCGACCGTGTCGCCGCCGCACGCTTTCCGCTGCCCCTCCCGGGGGCTCCACGCGCGCGTGCCAACCGCGACGAACTGCTCGCCCAACTAGACGACTACCTGGTGCCCCGCCTGCGGCAGCCCGAGGCTCCGCTGCTGGCCGTCGTGGGCGGCTCCACCGGTGCCGGCAAGTCGACGCTCGTCAACTCCCTCGTGGGGCGGCGCGTCAGCGAGGCGGGGGTACTGCGGCCCACGACACGGACTCCGGTGCTGGTCTGCCACCCGGAGGACCATCACTGGTTCAGCGGCATGCGGGTGCTGCCCGACCTCACGCGCGTGTGGGTGCCCCAACAGGAGACGTCGGAAGACCTGTTGCTCCCCGGTGAGGACGGCAGACGGGTCCTGCGCGTCGAGACGGCCGAGACGCTCCCGCCCGGCCTCGCCCTCCTCGACGCGCCCGACGTCGACTCGCTCATCGCCGACAACCGCGTCCTGGCCGCCGAACTCATCTGCGCCGCGGACATCTGGGTCATGGTCACCACGGCCGCCCGCTACGCCGACGCCGTCCCCTGGCACCTGCTGCGCACCGCCAAGGAGTACGACGCCACCCTCGTGACCGTCCTGGACCGCGTGCCCCACCAGGTGGTGGGCGAGGTCTCGCGGCAGTACGCCGCCCTGCTCACCAAGGCCGGCCTGGGCGACGTACCGCGCTTCACCGTGCCCGAACTGCCCGAGTCCGCCTGGGGCGGAGGGCTGCTGCCGGCCACCGCCGTGGCACCGCTGCGGGCCTGGCTCGTCCATCACGCCCAGGACCACGCCGCCCGCCAACAGGTGATGGCCCGCACCGCGTACGGCGTCCTCGACTCGCTGAAGTCCCGCATGCCCGAACTGGCCGGCGCCGCCGCCGCGCAGTACGCGGCCGCACTGCGGCTCACGTCGGCCGTCGACGGGGCCTACGACAGCGAGTACGCGCGCGTGCGGGGCCGGTTGCAGAGCGGTGCCGTGCTCGCCGGTGACGCCCTGAAACGCTGGCGGGCCTTCCCGCTGGACTGCACCCCCCGCGAACTCCTCGACGCGCTCGTGGAGAGTCTGGCGGCGCTCCTGGTGTGCGCGGTCACCGCGGCCGACGAACGCATCGACCAGGCCTGGCGCCGCGAACCGGCCGGGGGCGACCCGGCCCTCCTCGACCGCGAGATGTCCCTGGAGACCGCCGAACACCGCATCGGCATGGCTGTACGACGCTGGCGGCGCGAGGTGGAGGAGTACGCCGAGGAGGAGGTGCGCGACCTCGAACGCGGGGTGGCGCCCGACCCCGAGGTGGTCGCCGCGCTCGTCGTCACCGCCCTGCTGGGCGGTCGCCGGGCCCGGTCGGCGGGCGAGGGGCTCGCCGACCGCATCGGAGCCCACGGCGCGCTGCGGCTGCGCGACCGGAGCGGGCGGCTCCTCGCCGAGTACCTCGACCGCGTCATGCACGGCGAACGCGAACGCCGCCTCGCCCCGCTCGACGAACTCGACGTCCACGCCGAACCCCAGGCCGAACTCATCGCCGCGCTGTCGGTACTGCAGAAGGAGAGGTGACCGGTGACCGCCGTCACTGACCAGGACCAGACGGAACACCCCGACCGCACGGGGGACGAGCCGGCCCCCGGCGAACCGGCCACCGGAGACGCGGGGAGAGGCTCGGATGCGGAGGGGGGCGACCAGCCTGCGGCGGGGGCGTCCGTGGGAACTGCCGAGGAGCGGCGTCCTGCGCAGGGTCATCCTCGTACGGAGGCTGAAGCGGGCGGAGACCGATCCGGGACGTCCGAGGAAAGTGCGGTGCAGGGGAAGAGCACGGACAGCGGGGGAGAGAGGGCCGGTGAGGCCGGCGGGGTGGGGGAGAGAGCTGCGGTCGGCGGGGGCAGCGGGGACGGCAGTGACGGGGACGGCGGGAGAAGCGGCGACGGGGGGAGCCGGAAGGGCGGGGACGGTGACGGGGGCAGCCGGCACGGCCGGGACGGTGACAGGGGTAGCCGGCACGGCCGGGACGGTGACGGGGGGCGGGCGCCGGCTGACGCTGCTTCGGGGGAGGGGACTCCCGCGCGTGCGTCGGCGGAAGGCGCTTCGGCAGGTGGGCCGGTAGCAGGGGTCTCTTCGCGTCCGCCGGTGGAAGGGGGTTCTGCGCGTCCGCCGGTGGAAGGGGGTTCTGCGCGTGGTCCGGCTGAGGCTGATGCCGCGCGTGCGTCGGGGGAGTCTGCCGCGGGTGGGCCGGCGGCGGCACCAGCGCGTGGTCCGGTAGAGGCTGGGCCCGCGCGTGCGTCGGGGGAGTCTGCCGCGGGTGGGTGCGCGTCGGGGGAGAACGGTTCCCACGGTGTGGGGGCCTCGTCCGGTTCCGCCCGTACGGCGCCGGAGGGTTCCGGGCGCGGACGTGAGGCGCGAGAAGAGGGCACGCGCGCGCGTGCGCGAGCGGGGCATCGGGAAGGCCCCCGCGCGCGTGCGCGAGCGGACACGGCTTCCCGGCCGCACACCCGCGAGGCCGCGCCGGCCCCGATCGCCCCATCCGCCCCGCCGCCCCCGATCGCCCCGCCGGCTTCGCCCGCCCCGCCTGCCCCGTCGGCTTCGCCTGCCCCGCCGGTTCCGATCGCTCCGCCGGCTCCGACCGCCACACCCGCCCCACCGTCCTCTCCGCCTCCGACTCCCGCTGCAAGCCCCGCTCCCCCTCCTCCACCGTCCGCTCCTCCACCGTCCGCTCCTCCACCGTCCGCTCCTCCGCCCTCCGCTCCTCCGCGTTCCGCTCCTCCGCGTTCCGCTCCTCCGCGTTCCGCTCCCTTCCCTCCTCCACCACCCGTTCCTCCCGTTCCTCCGGTTTCTCCCGCTCCCGCACGCGTGCGGGCCGCCGCCCCCCGTCCGTCCGCTTCGCGTGTGCACGGGGGCGACCTCGCCGCCACCCCCCGTACCTCCGACTCGGGCGAGACCTGGGACGACGGTCTGATCGCGCGGCGGGTGAGCGAGTCCGATGCCGAGCAGGCCCTTGTGTCGGTGGAGGTCCGGTCCGGCGGGAGCGGCTCCCAGGCCGTGACCCCGCTCGCCTACGACGGCCCCCTGCGCTCCCGGCTGGAAGCGCTGCGCGAACTCGTGGGCCTCTCCCGGGCCCGCCTCGACAACAGGACGCTCGCCGAGGCGGGCCGGGTCCTCGAGGAAGCGTCGGCGCGGCGCAAGCTCTCCGGGCAGCACACCGTCGTCGCGATCGCTGGAGCGACCGGCAGTGGTAAGTCCCAGCTGTTCAACTCGCTGGCCGGGGTGACCATTTCGGAGACCGGCGTACGGCGCCCCACCACGGCCGCGCCCATCGCGTGCAGTTGGAGCGACGGCGCGGCGAGCCTCATCGACCGGCTCGGCATCCCGGGGCGGCTGCGGCGGCGCCCGGTGCAGAGCCCGGAGGCGGAGGCGCAGTTGCGCGGGCTCGTCCTGGTCGACCTGCCCGACCACGACTCGGCGGCCGTCCAGCACCGCGAACAGGTCGACCGCATCCTGGCCCTCGTCGACGCCGTCATCTGGGTCGTCGACCCCGAGAAGTACGCCGACGCCATCCTCCACGAACGCTATCTGCGGCCCCTGGCGGGTCACGCGGAGGTCATGTTCGTCGTCCTCAACCAGGTCGACCGGCTGCCCGGAGAGGCGGCCGACATGGTCCTCGACGACCTGCGGCGACTGCTCGACGAGGACGGCGTCGCCCTGGGCGAGTACGGCGAACCGGGTGCGACTGTGATGGCGCTGTCCGCGCTCACCGGGGACGGTGTCGACGAACTACGCGACACGCTGGGCCAGTTCGTCCGTGAACGCGGGGCGGCCGCCCGGCGCATCTCGGCCGACGTCGATGCCGCCGCGTGGGGGCTGCGGCCCGTGTACGCCACGGGACGCCGCGCCGGCCTCAGCGAGGAGGCGCGGGACGAGTTCGCGGCCCGGCTCGCGGACGCGGTCGGCGCCACCGCGGCGGGCGAGGCGGCCGAACGGGCCTGGCTGCGCAACGCCAACCGTGCCTGCGGGACGCCGTGGCTGCGGCTGTGGCGCTGGTACCAGGACCGTTGTGACCCTCCCACCGGCCGGATCCAGATCCGTCCGCAGGCCGACGAGGAGGCCACGGCACGCCAACGCGTCGAACAGGCGGTGCGGACGGTGGCCGACCGGGCCTCGGAGGGGCTGCCCGCGCCCTGGGCGCAGGCGGTGCGCGAGGCGGCCGTCCGCGGTTCCCAGGGCCTGTCCGAGGCGCTGGACGAGCTGGCGGCGCGGGCCGGGCTTCCGCCGGGCCGTCCGCCGCGGCCGGGCTGGTGGCCGGCGGCCGTCCTGGCGCAGGCGTCCATGACGGTTCTCCAGGTCATCGGCGGTCTGTGGCTGTTGGGGCAGATCGTCGGGGTGATGGGGCCGAACCTGGGCGTCCCCGTGCTGTTGATGGTGGCCGGCATCGGCGGCGGCCCGCTCGTCGAGTGGGCGTGCCGGATGGCGGCCCGCGGCCCGGCCCGCAGATACGGCCAGGACGCGGAACGGCGCCTGCGGGAGGCCGCCGCCGGATGCGGCCGGGCGCGGGTGCTGGACCCGTTGGCCGCGGAACTGTTGCGGTACCGGGAGGTACGGGAGCAGTACGGGCGGGTGACGGGGGTGGGCGTGGGATGAGCCGGGGCGGGCGCCGGGCACGCGGCGGCGGACCGGGGGTGTGATCTACAGGCGGGTCGGCGGGAGTCCCCCGTCCGGGTGACGATGTTGTCCCCACCGCGCCGGTGATCCACAGCGCCCGGCGGGCCCCGCCCGACGGAGGCAGTCTGGCTGCGCGGCGACCGCGAGGGACGCGGTCACCGCGACGGCGGCGGTGCGCTACGGCGCGACCGCGGCCGGCGGCGGTACGCGCTGACGCGGCCGCCGCGACGGACGCAGCCGTACGGGAGGGGCCCGTAGGCGTATCCGCCCGGCGTGCGTGCCGGGACGAGGGAGGGGTTCTCGATGAACGAGACGATGGTCTGCGCGGTGGGCAACGTGGCGACGCGGCCGGTGTACCGGGAGCTGGCGTCGGGTGCGTCGGCGAGGTTCCGGCTGGCGGTGACGTCGCGCTACTGGGACCGCGAGAAGAGCGAGTGGACCGACGGACACACCAACTTCTTCACCGTGTGGGCCAACCGCCAACTGGCCGCCAACGCCATGGCGTCGCTGAACGTCGGCGACGCCGTGATCGTGCAGGGCCGGCTGAAGGTGCGCACGGAGACGCGCGAGGGGCAGAACCGGACGTCGGCCGACGTCGACGCCGTCGCGATCGGCCACGACCTCGCGCGGGGCACGTCGGTCTTCCGCCGCGCTGGCAGGGCCGAGCAGGTCGCGGCCGGGTCCCCGGCGCAGCCGGAACCCGACTGGGAGACGCCGGCCGGGGCGGCCGGGGAGCACGACGCGTCCGAGCGGCGCGAGCCGGTCGCGGTGACGTGATGTCGGCAAGCGCCCCGAAGTGACCGGACAGCGGCTTATCGGCGGACCCGTCCCGAACGGCCGGGTGGATTTGTCGATAAGCCCTGCTCGCAGACGATCTTGGGGATAACGATTCCGAGTCGGATCGTCCATCGGATGATCTGACCGGGAAGCGTGGCACGCCGCCTCCATAGGATGCCGGACGTGGCTCACGGGGCTTCTGATTCTGCTGGTGGGACCGTACCCCCCACGTCAACCGGTCCTGCTCGAAGGGGAATTACGTGATTTCTTCGTTCTCCGCGTCGTTCGCGCGCAGGCGAGGGGCGGTCCGCCTCGCTGCCGGGGCGCTGGTGTCCGCACTCGTCACCGTGGGCGTCGTCGCCTCCACGGGCACGGCCGTCGCCGACGGGACGGCACAGGGTCAGGACGGGGCGACGGCGACCATAGGCGGCCTCAAGACGTACGGCGCGGCCGTGATCCACGGGGACGGCGGGGACCAGGAGGTCTCGGCGGGCCTGTTCGAGATGTCCGTCGAGGGCGGCGGCACCCTGCAGACCTACTGCGTCGACCTGCACAACCCCACGCAGAAGGACGCCAAGTACCACGAGACGCCATGGAGCGGCACCTCACTGGCCGTCAACGAGGGCGCGGGCCGGATCCGTTGGATCCTGCAGAACTCCTACCCGCAGGTCAACAACCTGGCCGCGCTGGCGAAGAAGGCCGGGATCAAGGGCGGCGGTTTCACCCAGCAGGACGCGGCGGCCGGCACCCAGGTGGCCATCTGGCGCTACTCGGACGGCGCGGACGTCGACGCGGTCGACCCGCAGGCCGAGCGGCTCGCGGACTACCTCCAGAAGGCCGCCCGTGACGTGGCCGAGCCGGCGTCCTCGCTCACTCTCGACGGGGCGGCGGTCTCCGGCCACCCCGGTGAGCTGCTCGGTCCGGTGACCGTGCGCACCGGCGCGAGCGTGGTGACCGTCTCGCCGCCGCTGGACGCCGCCATCAGCGGCGTGCGGATCGTCGGCAAGGACGGCAAGGTCGTCACGTCCGCGCGAAACGGCAGCCAGCTGTTCTTCGACGTGCCCGCCGACACTCCCGCCGGTTCCGCGGAACTGACCGTGCAGGCCTCCACCACCGTCCCCGTGGGCCGCGCCTTCACCTCCGACAGCCGCAGCCAGACGCAGATCCTCGCCGGCTCCAGCGAGTCGACCGTGTCCGCGACGGCGACCGCGACCTGGGCCGCGCAGGGCGCCGTCCCCGCCCTGTCGGCGGAGAAGAACTGCACGCGGTCCGGCGTGGACATCACCGCCGCCAACCGGGGCGACGCGCCCTTCACCTTCGAGCTGATGGGCCTCCAGCACAGCATCCCGGCCGGCGCCTCGCGGACCGTGACGCTCCCGCTGCAGGAGGACCAGGCCTACGACTTCACGATCGACGGCAGCCGCTTCACCGGCGTCCTCGACTGCAGGACCCGGGCCGCCGAGACGACCGGCCTGACCACCCAGACCCTCGCCGAACCCAGCCCCGCCACGGTCGGCGGCACCACCCCCACCGACACCAACCTCGCCGCCACCGGCAGCTCCCACGCCACGTCCCTCATCGCGGGCACCGCCATCGGCCTGGTCGTGATCGGCGGAGCGGCTCTGCTCCTGCTGGGCCGCAAGGAGAACGGCGCCCGCGACTGACGGGATCGCAGGGGGGCGCCCCCACCGCCCCTCCGCCGCCGTCAGACCCCAGGAGGAACCGGCTCGGCCCGGACGGCGCCGAGCCCGTCACCCCACGACGCCGCCAGCTCCCCCAGCGGAAGTGAGGCCAGCGACGGGACGACGAGGTCGGCCCGCGTCGCTGGCCGTCCCCGGGCCGTGGCAGGATGCCCGAGGCCACCCGGCGGTGACCGGCAGTGAGCGGTGGCATGTACCGTTCCGGCGCTAAAACCCCAGGTCACAGCCGCCCGCCCATACGGGTTTCCCCCCAGGGGTAGCCGTCCGGCAAGATGGGCTGTATCTGCCCACTGCCAGATTTCAAGCTGCCGGACGGTTTCTCTTGGCTGAGTACATCTACACCATGCGCAAGACGCGCAAGGCACACGGCGACAAGGTGATCCTTGACGACGTCTCGCTGAACTTCCTGCCCGGCGCGAAGATCGGTGTGGTCGGCCCGAACGGCGCCGGTAAGTCGACCGTTCTGAAGATCATGGCCGGGATCGAGCAGCCGTCGAACGGCGACGCGTTCCTGGCGCCGGGCTACAGCGTCGGCATCCTGCTGCAGGAGCCGCCGCTGAACGAGGAGAAGACCGTCCTGGAGAACGTCCAGGAGGGTGTCTCCGAGGTCAAGGGCAAGCTCGACCGGTTCAACGAGATCGCCGAGCTGATGGCGACCGACTACTCGGACGCGCTGCTCGACGAGATGGGCAAGCTCCAGGAGGAGCTCGACCACGCCAACGCCTGGGACCTCGACGCCCAGCTCGAGCAGGCCATGGACGCCCTCGGGTGCCCGCCCGGCGACTGGCCCGTCACCAACCTCTCCGGTGGTGAGAAGCGCCGCGTCGCCCTGTGCAAGCTGCTGCTGGAGGCGCCCGACCTGCTGCTCCTCGACGAGCCCACCAACCACCTCGACGCCGAGTCCGTGAACTGGCTGGAGCAGCACCTCGCCCAGTACGCCGGCACCGTCGTCGCCATCACCCACGACCGGTACTTCCTGGACAACGTCGCCGGGTGGATCCTCGAGCTCGACCGCGGCCGCGCCATCGGCTACGAGGGCAACTACTCCACCTATCTGGAGACCAAGGCCAGCCGTCTCAAGGTCGAGGGTCAGAAGGACGCCAAGCGGCAGAAGCGGCTCAAGGAAGAGCTGGAGTGGGTGCGGTCGAACGCCAAGGGGCGTCAGGCCAAGTCCAAGGCGCGTCTGGCCCGCTACGAGGAGATGGCCGCCGAGGCCGAGAAGATGCGGAAGCTGGACTTCGAGGAGATCCAGATCCCGCCGGGCCCGCGCCTGGGCAACGTCGTCGTCGAGGTCGAGAACCTCAACAAGGCCTTCGGGGACAAGGTCCTCATCGACGACCTGTCCTTCACGCTGCCGCGCAACGGCATCGTCGGTGTCATCGGCCCCAACGGCGCCGGCAAGACGACCCTCTTCAAGATGATCCAGGGCCTCGAGGAGCCCGACTCCGGCACCATCAAGGTCGGCGACACCGTCAAGATCTCCTACGTCGACCAGAGCCGCGAGAACATCGACCCGAAGAAGACCCTCTGGGCCGTCGTGTCGGACGAGCTGGACTACATCAACGTCGGCCAGGTCGAGATGCCCTCGCGCGCCTACGTCTCCGCCTTCGGCTTCAAGGGCCCGGACCAGCAGAAGCCGGCCGGCATCCTCTCCGGCGGCGAGCGCAACCGTCTGAACCTCGCGCTCACCCTCAAGCAGGGCGGCAACCTGCTGCTCCTCGACGAGCCGACCAACGACCTGGACGTCGAGACCCTCAGCAGCCTCGAGAACGCGCTGCTGGAGTTCCCCGGCTGCGCCGTGGTCGTCTCCCACGACCGGTGGTTCCTGGACCGCGTCGCCACGCACATCCTCGCCTACGAGGGCGACTCCAAGTGGTTCTGGTTCGAGGGCAACTTCGAGTCGTACGAGAAGAACAAGATCGAGCGGCTCGGCCCGGACGCCGCCCGTCCGCACCGCGCCACCTACAAGAAGCTGACCCGGGGCTGATCGATCTTGCGGCACATCTACCGCTGCCCGCTGCGCTGGGCGGACATGGACGCGTACGGCCACGTCAACAACGTCGTCTTCCTCCGCTACCTGGAGGAAGCCCGTATCGACTTCCTGTTCCGACCGGAGAAGGACTTCCAGCAGGGGTCCGTGGTGGCGCGCCACGAGATCGACTACAAGCGACAGCTCGTCCACCGGCACCGGCCCGTGGACGTCGAGCTGTGGGTCACGGAGATACGGGCCGCGTCCTTCACCATCGCCTACGAGGTGAAGGACGGCGACCAGGTCTACGTCCGCGCGTCGACGGTCATCGTGCCGTTCGACTTCGCGGCGCAGCGGCCCCGCCGGATCACCGCCGAGGAGCGCGCGTTCCTGGAGGAGTACCGGGACGACGACAAGGAGGCCGTCGCCGCATGACGGTGCTCCACCTCGCCGACGAGGGGGAGGCGGCGGACCTCGCGGCCTTCCTCTCCCGGTTGCTCCACTACGACCGTGGAGCCGCGGTCCGGCTGCAGGCGGCCGGCACCGCGCTGGCCGTCTTCGGACGGCCCCCGTCCTTCGAGGTCCTGGCGATCCGCGCGGTACGGCTGGCCAAGCCGTACGAGGACGGCCTCGACGCCGTGCTGGACGTCACCGTCTCCGCGGGCGAGCTGCTGGAGGCCGTCGACGAGAAGGCGGCGACGGCCGCCGTGCCCGCGGAGGTCACCGGACCGCCGTGGGCGGGGGTGCTGCCGCCGCGCGGCGGCTGGCGCCCGGAGACCGGGCTGCCCGCCCCGGACGCGCTGCGCGCGACGGTCGGCGCGGCCGTCGTCGAGTTCCGCCGCCGCACCGAGGAACTGCCGCCCGAGCGTCGCACCCGGGCGGAGCTCGACCGGATCGGACGCGACATCTGGACCAGGACCGTCGGCGACACCCGCCTGCCCGTGCGGGCCGTGCACGCCGCCCAGTCACTGGGCTTCCTGCGGCCGGCCGCCGGTGCCGCCCCGCGACAGGAGGAGGCCGCCCTGTTCTCCTCCGGCGCCTGGCTGCGACTGCGCACCCCGTACGGGTCGATCGCCGTGCGACGGACGGGACTCGGCGGGCTCGACGTCAGCGTCCGCTGAGCGCTCCCGGCGGGTTTCGGCGTCAGTGCGCTGGCCCCCCGAAGAGTCTCGGCGTCAGCGTGCGCCGAGAGCCCCCGGCGGGCACGGATCAGTCCGGCGCGTTCACCATCGTCGCCGCCGCGTACGTCAGGTAGTTCCACAACTGCTGCTCGTGCTCCTCGGACAGGCCGAGTTCGTCGACCGCGTCCCGCATGTGCCGCAGCCAGGCGTCGTGCGCCTCGCGGTTCACGGTGAACGGGGCGTGCCGCATCCGCAGCCGAGGGTGGCCGCGGTTGTCGCTGTACGTCGTCGGGCCGCCCCAGTACTGCATCAGGAACAGCACCAGCCGCTCCTCGGCCGGGCCCAGGTCCTCCTCGGGGTACATGGGCCGCAGGACCGGGTCCTCGGCGACGCCCTGGTAGAAACGGTGGACCAGCCGACGGAAGGTCTCCTCCCCGCCGACCTGCTCGTAGAAGGTCTGCGTCTGAAGCGTGCCGCGCCGAATCTCATTCACGCCCCCCATGCTCTCAGACGCGGCGACCGAGGTCCCAGGACTTAGGACCCCTGAGAGCTCAGTCGGGATGCGAGCTCCGTCGGAATGCGGCCACTCGCTTCCCGCAGCCCCGCGCCGCACAGTGGACGTATGGGCACACACGCGCTCGACGGGGAACTGGAGGAGGTCGCCGCCTCCGCGCGGGCCGCCCTGGTGCGGGAGATCGAGGAGAGCGGGGCCTTCGCCGCAGACCCGCTCTGGAAGGACGCCTTCGCGAACGTCCCCCGTCACCTCTTCGTGCCCTATTACTACGTGAGCGGCGTGGGCGGCTACGAACGGCGCTGGGGCGAGAGTCCCGACCGGGACACCCGGGAGCGCTGGGTGCGCGGGGCCTACGAGGACGAGCCGCTGGCCACCCGGCTGCGCGACGGCGAACTGGTCTCCTCCAGCAGCCAGCCCTCGCTGATGGCCCTGATGCTGGCCGAGCTGCGGGTGGAGGAGGACAGCCGGGTGCTGGAGATCGGCGCCGGCACGGGCTACAACGCGGCGCTGATGGCGTACCGCCTGGGGGACGACCGGGTCACCACCGTCGACCTGGACCCGGAGATCACCGAGTCCGCGCGCCGGCACCTCGCCGACGCCGGGTACCACCCCGCCGTCGTCACCGGGGACGGGGCGCGCGGAGTGCCCGAGCGCGCGCCCTTCGACCGGATCATCGCGACCTGCCGACTGTCGTCGATCCCGCCCGCCTGGCTCGCCCAGTGCCGTCCCGGCGCCCGCATCCTGACACCGCTGGCCACCGGCCTGGTCGCGCTGACCGTCCGGGATACCGGGCACGCCGAGGGGAACTTCCTGCACACCCCGGCCTTCTTCGTGCCGCTGCGCGGGTCCGACCGGGCCGAACCCGAGCCGGTGGCCCTCGGCGGCGTACCGCAGCGGGCCAGGGGCAGCGACCTCTTCCGGTTCCTGCTGGCCCTGACCCGGGAGAGCCTCGAGCCGCAGGAGACGTACGCCCTGTGGGAGCGCGAGGGCATGCCCGGGCGGGACCGCTACGGCATCACCGTCGGCGGTGAACACGCCTGGGCGTGGCTGGACGATCCGGAGGGGCCGTACGCCTGGCCCCTGCCGGGATCGTCCGGCCTCTGACCCGGCCGGGCGGGCTCAGAAGCCGGGCTCCCTTTCTGTTCGGAGCTCTCAGCCCCGTCTGATCGTGATCGTCGTCCACGCGCCGACGTGGACCCGGTCGCCGTCCTGCAGCGGCACGGGCACGAAGGGCTGGATCGGTTCGTCCGAGCCGTTGACCGTGGTGCCGTTCGTCGAGTTCTGGTCGACGACCGCCCAGCCGCCGTCCGGCTGCTGGACCAGCACGGCGTGCTGGTGCGAGACACCCGGGTCCTCCGGCGGGACCGACAGATCGATGTCGGGCGTCTCGCCGGTGGAGTGGCGACGGCGGCCGATGGTGATCTGGTTGCCGGTGAGCGTGCGCTGCTGTTCCGGCGAGTACGCGGGCAGGTTCAGGCCCGCGGCCTCGGGGCCGGAGCGGTGCATCATCGCCATGAAGTACTCGCGGTCGGGGCCTATCGTCGCCGTCCAGGTCGTCGGCTGCTGCGGGAAGGCCGGGCCGGGCGGGGGCGGCGCCTGCGTGGCACCTGACTGCGGGTAGCCGTAGTTGCCGCCCTGTGCGCCACCGGGGCCGCCGGGCGCGCCCGGAGCGCCGTGCGACGGCGGGGAGATCACCCAGTCGTCGTCACCGCCGCCGAAGGCCGGACCGGACGGACCGCCGTGGCCGCCGGGACCGCCCGGCTGCGGGCGGCCGGTCTCCTGCGGGTAGCCGGGAGGGGCCGGCGGGCCGGACGGCTGGAAACCCTGCGCGACACCGGGCCCGTTGGGCCCGTTGGGGCCACCGTGGCCACCGGGCCCGTTGGGTCCGCCGGGGCCACCGAAGCCACCCGGGCCACCGGGCGGGCCGGGCGGCGGGGGAAGCGGCCGGGACGGGTCGCCGCCGAAGCCCGACGGACCCGCAGGACCGCCGGGACCGCCATGGCCACCCGGACCACCCTGACCACCGGGACCGGGCGGCGGGGCCGGCGGCCCGGGGGGACGCCCGCCCGGGCCGGACGGCTCGCGTCCGAAGGGGTCGGCGGGTGCCCCCGAGGGCTCACGCCGGAAGGGGTCGCCGGGCGGGGGACCCGAGGGCATGCGTCCGAAGGGGTCGCCGGGTGCACCCGACGGCTCGCGCCCGAACGCGCCCGCGCCGGGACCGCCACCGGGGCCTCCCGGACCACCGGGACCATGTCCGCCGGGACCGCCGGGTCCCGGACCGCCGGGACCACCCGGACCGCCCCCGGGACCCCCCGGCCGCGACGGATCGCCGCCGAACGGCGGGCCCGGCGGGATGGGTTCCGCGGGACGGTTCACCTGGGACGGGCGGCTGCTCTGGTACTCGAAGGAGTCACTGCCACCGAAGGACGGGGGCGGCGGCTGGAACCGCCCGCCCGGACCGCCCGGACCACCGGGGCCGCCGGGGCCGCCATGACCGCCGGGAGCGCCATGACCGCCCGGGCCGCCCGGACCACCGGGAACGGCACCCGGACCGGGCGCCGGAGGGCGCGGTGCCGCCGGGGTGTACGAGGTCGCGGTGTTCGTCAGGAAGTTCCACCGGCACTCCTCGCAGAACGGCGCACCGCCCTCCCGGGGCGTGCGGCACTGCGGGCACAGCTCCGGCTCGGCGTTCGGTACCGCGGACACGTGTCGGCCGTCGGGACGGCCGCCGGGGCCGGGCGGGGGCGGAGGGAACCCGTACCCGCCCCCGCCGGCCGTCGGAGGCGGCGGGGGAGGGGGCGGAGGTACGGCACCGGCCATGCGGTGACCGCAGACCTCGCACCAGTCGTCGGAACCCGACTGGTGTCCGTTCGGGCAGGTCGGCATGTCGGCGCGTCCCCCTTTCCTTCCGTGTCCCACTAGGGTCCTTGTGTGGCCTACCAGGTCACTTCTTTACACGAACTGTCTTTGTGGACCGGGTCTCGAGGGTCATCTCGTCCGCCTCGGCGACCTTCGCCTTCAGTCGCACAGTACCTGCCGTGGCATCGACCACGTCCACCACCTTCGCAAGCAGTTTCGCAGTATCGGCGTTCCCCGAGGCGCTGGCGAGCTGAACGGCGCGGCCCAGTTTGGCCGTTGCCCCGTCCATGTCGCCCGCTTTGCGAAGATCCAGCCCCTGCTGGATGACCTGGGCCAGTTCCGCCTGGCCCGTGTAGTGCGCGACCTGCGGGTTGATCGAGGTGGAGGCCGCCATGTCGTCGGTCCACACGGCCCGTACCAGCCCCTGGGCGCCCAGGTTCTGCACGCTCCCTCCCCCGCTGTCGGCTCCGCCGGTGCGGGGGGTGCCCCCGGGCTGCGGGATGACCAGGGAGACACGGGCGGCCAGCATCTCCTGGCCGACGCTCGCCGCCGGGACCTCGACGCACACGTGGTAGTCGCGGGACTCGTCGCCCCAGGAGCCGGTGGGGTAGTCCCCGGAGCGCGGGCCGGACTCGGTGCGCCGGCCGGTCAGCTCCTCGACCGTCGGGGCGACCTGCTTGACGAACTTGATCGTGGTGCCGACCGGGGTCCACAGCCGCAGCGCGACGTCCGCGACCTCCTTGCCCATGGCCGTCTCCATCATCTGCGCGAAGTCGGCGGTGAGGCCGGCCGGGTCGGCGACGATGTCGGCGGTGCCGAGCAGGGCGGAGGCGATCCCTGTGACTTCTTTCACTTCCCAGTCGGTGCCCACGCCACGGGCGTCGCAGGTGAACCGGCCGGCGCAGGAGTCCAGGGCGGCCTTCAGGTCCTGCGGCGACTCGTGCTCGTTGCGGCCGTCGGTGAGCAGGATGCCGTGCCGGATGGCGACGTCCGTGGTGGACAGCAGCCGGTCGGCCAGGCGCAGCCAGGTGCCGATCGCCGTGCCGCCGCCCGCGCTGAGCCGGCGCAGCGCCTCCTTGGCCTGGGCGCGGGTGCTCGCGTCGGCGACCGCGAGGCGTCCGCCGCCCGGGTAGACCTCCTTGGCCACGTGGGTGCCGCCGATCACCGCGAAGTGCACGCCGTCGCGCAGGGTGTCGACGGCGGCGGCCGTGGCGTCCCGGGCGTTGCGCATCTTCGTCGGCGGGTAGTCCATCGAGCCGGAGCAGTCGACCATGATCGCCACGGCCGCGGACGGACCCTGTCCCGGCGAGTACAGGTGCGGTGCGGCGACGGCGGTGCCGATGGTGCCGCCGCCGGTGGCGGTGACCGTCACGATCGCGTTGACCTCGCGGCCGCCTTCGGGCAGGTACTCGTTCTGGTAGACGTCCACCGAGAACTGCGGCACGTTCGACTTCGAGAAATTGGCCATGCCTACTCAGATCCCCCTACGGAACCCACCGGGCGGTGGGTGCTGACAGTGGCCGGACCGGTCCCCTCCGGTCCGGTGAGGTTTCCCCGCTGTGCATGCCTCAGGCCGATCCTGCCCCCTGGGCGGGGGCCGGGAACGGCAGGAGGGCCACTGTTACGTTGTCGTGCCCGCCGCCGTCCAGGGCGTGCCCGACGAGGACCCGGGCGCCGTGCAGCGGCCGTACGGCGGCGTCCAGGGGAACCGCCTCGGCCATCTCCTCGGCGGCCTCCGCGTAGTTCCACAGGCCGTCCGTGCAGACGACGACCACGCCGGGCCGGTCCGGCTTGAAGGCGGCGGTGTGCGGATCCAGTTCGTAGGCGTCGGCGCCGAGCCAGCCGGTGATCGCGTGGGCGCGTTCGTCGGCGTAGGCCTCGGCCTCGCTCATCAGTCCGGCTGCGACCATCTGCGCGGCCCAGGAGTCGTCCTCGGTGAGCCGCGCCGGGGGTGAACTGCGGTCGGCCGGCACCCAGTAGACGCGGCTGTCGCCGACCCAGCCGACGACCAGCAGCCCGGCGGTGACGACCGCGCCGACCAGGGTGCAGGCGGGCGCGTTCTGGTGCGGGGCGTGCTCGTGGGCGGTGGCCGGTTCCCCGGCGAGCGCGTTGACGGCGTGCGAGGCGGCGACGATCGCCTCGTGCATCGCCTGCTGCGGGTGGACACCCTGGGGCAGGGCGGCCAGCAGCGACTCGCTGGCCGCCCGGGACGCGGCGAGCGAGGCCTCGTCCGGGCGGGTCGCGGAGGACACGCCGTCGCAGACGATCGCCACGAGCGCGGGGGAGCCGTCGGGCAGCGCGGTCCGTCCGATGCCGAAGGCGTCCTCGTTGCGGTGGTGGCGCAGGCCGCGGTCGCTGACGGCGGCGACGGGCCCCGACTCCCGCTCCATGTGGTCGCGTTCACGCGGCTGGGCGTGCCCACAGTTCTCGCAGTAGCCGTCGTCGTCCACACGTCCCGCGCGGCAGGCCACGCACACCTTCCCGGTCTCCGCGGGGACCGCGGCCTCGGCGGCCACCCGGGGGTCGGGCGCCTGCAACGGGTACTCCTCCGGCTCCGCGGGCCGGTCGAACCGCACCCCGGAGCCGGGAGCGGACACGTCGGGAGCGGCGGGAGGCGGGGGCGGAGGCGGCACGGACCCACCGGAGGGCACGGGCCCGCCGGGAGGCACCGGCCCACCCGGGGACACGGGCCCGCCGGGCGGAGGCACCGAGCCGGAAGGGGACACGGGCCCGCCGGGCGGAGGCACCGAGCCGGAAGGGGGCACGGGCCCGCCGGGAGGCACCGGCCCGCCGGGGGAGGGCACCGGCCCGCCAGGAGGCACCGGGCTGCCATGGGCGTACCGGTCGGAGGGGGACACGGGCGGAGGCACCGAGCCGGAGGGAGGCACGTGCGCGCCGGAGGGAGGCATCGGCCCGCCGGCCGGCGGCGCGGACCGCCCGGGCGGTGGCACCGGCCCGCCCGGCGGCGGCACGGAACCGGCCGCCGACACATGCGGCGCGGCCGACGGCGGCAAGGGGACGCCGGGCGGCGCCGGAACACCCGGAGGCGCCGGAACCACTGGCTGCGCCGGGAATCCCGAGGGCGCCGGAAGCACTGGCTGCGCCGGGAATCCCGAGGGCGCCGGAACCGACGGCCGCAGCGGTGGGCCGCCCGTCTCCGGTGCCCCGTGCATGGTGAGCGTGGGTCGGTCCTCCGGGCGCGGCGGCACGGCGGACAGGTCGAAGCCGCACGCGCCGCAGAAGCGGTCGCCCGCGTCGAGCGGTTCCGCGCAGCTCGGACAGGTCGGCAGGGCGGCCTGCCGGGGCATCTGGGACATCAACTACACCCACGTCCGGGGGCGGTAACGATTGGCACGTTCCACCAGGTCGATCCTCTCCTCACCGCCGGTCGCCAGCCGGGCCAGCGTGCGGTACGAACGCTCCAGGCCGAAGCGCAGCCCCCGCTCGTCCAGCTCGCTGCCGAGCAGCACCCGGCGGGCTCCCGGTCCGGAACCCCCGCCACCGGCGAGTATCCAGTCCAGGGCGCTGCCGAGGACCTCGGCGGACAACTGCTCACGCCGCGTCGGGTCCAGCCCGTACGCCTCCAGCGCCTCGACCTGGGCCGCACCGGCGGTCAGGTCCTCCAGGAAGGGTACGTCGGCGGCGGCCGCCGTCCGCTGCCGGAGCCGGGCGCGGACGGAAGCGACCCGGGCGGCCGTGTAGTGGATGGAGGACTCGGGCACCGACTCCAGCGTCCGTACGGCACCGGCGCGGTCACCCGCCGCCAGCTGGACGCGGGCCAGACCGAACGCGGCGCTCACATAGCTCGGGTCGGTCGACCACACCAGCCGGTAGTACTCGGCGGCGTTGTCCAACTGGCCGAGCACCTCCGCGCACAGGCCGAGCGCCAGCTTCGGCGAGGGCTCGCCGGGGAACGCGTCGTAGATCGCGTCGAAGGCCAGCGCGGCGCCCTCGTGGTCGCCGGTGACCAGACAGGCCACGCCGCGGTACCACACGACCCGCCAGTCGTCGGGCCGTTCACCCTCCAGCTTGGCCAGGGAGGCGATCGCGGCGTCGGAGTCGCCGTTCTCCAGCCAGGCGCGGACCTGCCGCAGCCGGGTCTCCACCGACGGCGCGGGGGCCGCCGTCAGGGCTGTGATCAGCTCGGCGGGCGCGGAGGCCAGCAGCCCGGCGAGGAAACCGGCGTTGGGGTCGGTGGGGTCGACGTGCGGCACGGGCAGCGCCAGGGCGGCGGCCGGGGCGTCGACGGGTCTGACCAGACCGGGGGCGGTGACGACCGTCGGCGTCCGGGTGCCCGCGCTCCTGGGCGCCGGGAGCGCCTTGGTCACACGCGCCCCCAGCCGGGAGACCTCCCCGTCCAGCCGCGGGAACAACTCGGTGTCGGTGACCCGCACTTCGGGGCCGAACAGCGTCGACAGGGCCGGCCGGGCCCGCCCGGACTGGAGGGAGACGACCTCGCGCAGCACCCCCGTCAGCTGTTCCGCCATCTCCTGCGCGGACGCGAAGCGGCGGACCGGGTCGGGGTCGGTGGCGCGGACCAGCAGCCGGTAGAAGGACTCGTACTGGCGGAAGACCTCGATGGAGTCGGGGTCGGGCAGGGAGTCGGCGTAGACCGTCGTGTAGCCCTGGAAGTCGAACGTCAGCACCGCCAGCGTCCGCCCGACGGTGTACAGGTCGGAGGCGACGGACGGGCCGAGTTCGGCGACCTCCGGCGCCTGGTAGCCGACCGTGCCGTAGATGGCCGACTCGTCGTCGTCCAGTCGGCGCACCGCGCCCATGTCGATCAGCTTGAGCTGGTCCTCGGTCTGGATCGCGTTGTCGACCTTGAAGTCGCAGTACAGCAGGTTGCGGCTGTGCAGGTGGCCGAGGGCCTCCAGAGCCTCGATGCCGTACGCGCAGGCCTGCTCCACCGGCAGCGGGTCGCGCTTGCCCTCGGGGGTGCGGCGGGCGTTGGCGATCTCCTTGAGGGACTTGCCGCCGACGTACTCCATGACGATGTAGCCGTCGAGCGAGCCGGTGCGCTGGTCGAGGTGTTCGACGAAGTTGTAGATCCGCACGATGTTGGCGTGCTCGATCTCGGCGAGGAAGCGCCGCTCGGAGATCGCGGCGGCCATCGCGTCCTGGTCGCCCGTGTCGAGCAGACCCTTGAGCACCACCCAGCGGTCCGACACCGCCCGGTCCACGGCCAGGTAGACCCAGCCGAGGCCGCCGTGCGCCAGACAGCCCACGACCTCGTACTGGCCGTGCACCACGTCACCCGTGTTCAGCTTCGGGACGAACGAGTACGGGTGGCCGCACTTGGTGCAGAACCCCTCGGTGCGGCCCGGGCGCTCACCGCGCGAACGGCCCACCGGCGCACCGCAGTCGGAGCGCGAGCAGAACCGCTTGCGTTCGGGCACCTCCGGGTTGTCGAGGACCATCACGCGCGGGTCGGGGCGCGGCACCTGCGGCACCGAGACCAGGCCGACGCCGAGCCGGGCGCGCGCGGAGGACCCGGCCGTCGAGCCGGAGCTGCGCACCGACATCGAACGGCCCGTCGACTTCCCCGACAGCGAGCGCGAGAGCCGCCCGGAGACCGAGCGGCGCGACTTCGCCGACTGGGACGACGTACGCGAACTGCGGGCGCTGGCGCGGGAGCTGCCGCTGCCCGCCGAGCCCCTGCCGCCGCCGGTCACGCCGGTCGGCGGCGACCCGACCAGGCCGCTCGAGGAGACGACCGGGGCCAGTCCGCAGGTGTCGCAGTACAGCTCGCCGCCGCCCACGTCCTCGTACGACCCGTCGCAGCCCGGCCGCTGGCACGTCTGTCCTGCCTGACTCATGACCCGTACTCCCCCCTGAGGTCCTGCCGTCCGCCCTGCTCGGGCACGCGCGGGGCGGTGAGCAGTTCGGCGGCCGCCTGCTGGTAGCGCAGGACGGCCTGTTCGGCGACGCGCAGGTCGCACGGCGCGCTCCACAGCATGCGGCGGGCGGCGTCGTACCGCTCGATGAGGAACGGGTCCTCCGCCAGACCGTGCCGGGCGACCTTCGCCTTGTACGCGTCGAGCCGGCCGCGCAGTTCCGCGCGGACCGCGAGCGGCGCGGTGACCGCGGTCAACGACTCGCGGGCGCGCAGCAGTTCGTCCTCCGCCTTCTGCTCCAGGGACTCCAGCAGCGGGGACAGCCGGTGCCACTGGGCCTGCCGGCGGTACTCGGCGGCCGTGGCGAGCTGCTCCTGGAGCGCGGTCGGCGGTCCGCTGACCACCGGCACCTCCGTCGCGGCGATCTTCGCCAGGACCTCGCCGCGCGCGGTGCGCGCCTCGGCGAGCGTGCGGTCCGCCCGCGACAGCACGTCCCGCAGCCGCACCAGCCGCTGCTCGGCGTCCTGCCGGACCGTCAGCACGGCGTCGATCTCGCGCCGTACGTCCTCCAGGGCGCGCGCCTCACGGTCGTACACGGTGGTGTCCGGGCGTCCGCCGCCCGGTGCCGAACTGCCCTGCGCGGGCACCCAGAAGGCGAGCGGGTCGGACACCACCTGCGCGCGCAGCCGGGTCAGCGTCCGCGTGATGCGTTCCAGGTCGTCGCCCGCCGGGTGCTCGCCCGGGCGGACGCCGACGGAGTGCGCGAGCTGCCGGGTGCGCTGGAGCTCCGCGGCCAGTAGGTCGATCCGGGCGGGCAGCGCCGACCACACGGCGTCGGCCGCGACGATCACGTCCAGCGAGGACGCGTACAGCTCGTTCATCCGGTCGACGAGCGCGGTCAGCGAGAAGCTCTGGCTGAGCTTGCCCGTGCCGTGCTGCGTGGGCGCGTGGGCGAGCGCCGACCCGGCGACCGTGACGGACTCGCCGCGCAGCAGCTCCGTCAGCTCCGCCAGGTCCTCACGGCTGGACCAGCGGCGGCGCGAGCGGATGTCGCGGGCGCCGCGCAACGCGTCCGCGTACGCGTCGAAGTAGGCCCACAGCAGGGTGATGGACACCTCCGCCGCCGCCCAGCGCTCCCGGGTGACGCCGGTGAGATCGGCCCCTTCGAGGAGTCTGCGGCCCGCGTGGTCCTGGAGGGCCAGCAGCGAGGTCTCGATCGCCTCGTGCTCCTGGCCGAGCCGCGCCAGCGCACGGTCCACCTCGTCCCGGTCCATCACCGGCCCGGGGGGTCCCGTGACGCCCATCGATCACCTCTCGTCGCTGTGTCGTTCTCTCGCTCGGTCCGTGGCCCGTCCGGCGGTCCGTCAACCGGTGCGCAGGTACTGGGGAGCGGGCGGCCTCGACGCCGTCGCGTCGCCCCCCAGTGTCGCCGACAGCCAGGTGTCGTACGACGCCTGCCAGCCGGCGGCCCGGTACTGCACGAGGATCTGGTTGACCCGGCGCACCAGATCGTCCGCGTCCTTCTTCATCGCCACCCCGTAGTACTCGGTCGTGAACGGGGTGCCCTTGAGTTCCACCGTGGGGTCCTGGGCGGCCTGGCTCGCCGCGAGCGCGCCGTCGGTGACCACCGCGTCGACCTCGCCGAGCTGCAACCGCACCAGGCAGTCGAGCTGGTTGGGGACGGTGGTGTCGATGTCGGTGTCGGCCGGCAGCCGGCCCGTCTTCCTGTCGTCGGTCAGCTGGGTGTTGGCGGTGGAGCCGGCGGCCGTGCACACCTTCTTCTTCGCCAGCGTGCCGTCGTATCCGGTGATCGTCGACGACTTGGGGGCGAGGACGGTCTGGCCGGTCCTGAAGTACGGCGCCGAGAACGCGACGTCCTTGATGCGGGCGCAGGTGATCGTCATGGTGCGCACGACCATGTCGACCCGGCCCTCCTGGATCGCGGGGATGCGCTGGTTGGTGGGGATGGCCTTGAACTGCACCGCCTTCGGGTCGCCGAGGATGTCCTGGGCGATGCGGCGCACCAGGTCGATGTCGAAGCCCTCCAGTTCGGCGCCGGAGTTGTTGGGGTCGCGGTAGCCCCAGCGGTAGCTGTTCTGGTCGACGCCGACGACCAGCTTGCGCTTCTCGCCCTGCCGCGCCTTGATCGCGGCGATCGTCGGGCCGTCGGCGGCCGCCGGGGGGAGGGTCTGCTTCTCCGGGGCCTCGCAGTCCGGGTCGGCCACCCGGCTGCCCTGGGCGACCCCCGCGCCGCCGACCCCGCTGCTGCCGTCGCCCTGGGACTGCGTCCGCGGCAGCAGCAGCACGAAGGCGAGCGCGAGGGCGCAGACGACCGCCATCGCCCCCACTCCGCCCCAGCCCTTCAGGCCGGCCCGCATCCGTCGCGCATGCATCGTCACGCCCCCTTTCACCGGTACTCCGACAGCCTGCGGCCGATGCCGAGGACCGCGCCCGCCGCGCCCAGCACGGCGAGGACGGCCGCGCCCAGCGACAACCCGCCCATCGCGTCCAGCCCGTCGCCGGCCGCCTTCTTGAACTCGCTCTGCTCGTGGTCGAGCGCGCTCGCCAGGTTGGCGTCGACCCCGTCGAAGCACTCGCCCGTCGCGTCCTTGCCGCCGATCACCAGGGCCAGCGCCTGCTCGTAGTTGCCGTTGTCGTCCTGGGAACGGGCCGCGGTGTGGCGCTTGCGCCACTCGGCCATGTTGCTCTCCGCCGAGGCGACCGGCTGCTCGCCCGCCCGGTCGTCGGCGAGCTTCGCGGCGGCGGCGAGGCCCTTGCCGAGGGTGGCCATGTCGGCCGTGAACTCGTGGTCGTACCTGTCGACCGTCAGCTCCTCCCCGTCGGCCGTCACCTTCACCGTCTCGGCGCCGCGCGCCACCAGGGTGAGGTTCTCGTTGCCGCGGGCCTTGAGGGAGGCGATGCGGGCGTCGTGCAGCACGTTCAGCGAGCGCACGCCGTGGTCGTAGGAGTCGTTCAGCCCCGCGCGGGCCACGCTGTGGCCGACGACCAGCCACAGCAGGACGACCGTGGCGGCGGCCGTGGCGGCGACCAGGCCGTGGTTCAGCACGCGGTTCGTCCGGCGGTAGTTGCGGTGCTGCGCCCAGGCGAGCGCGGCCAGCGCGATGACGCCCAGCGCGATCGCCGCCCACGGGTAGGGCGTGGCGTCCGCGTAGTCGTCCTTCAGGCGCTGGTTCTCCTTCTTGTAGAGGTCCTCCGCGGCCGGGAGCATCTCGTCCTGCATCTTCTGGTTCGCGTACCGCAGATAGGCGCCGCCGACCGGGAAGCCCTGCCGGTTGTAGGTGCGGGCACGCTCGACGAGGCCCTTGTACTCCGGCAGCAGCTTGTTCAGCCTGGTGATCGCCGCCGTGGAGGGGGAGCCGGGGTCGGCGTTGTTGGCCGCCGTGACGAGCTTCGCGGCGGCCGTGTCGATGTCGTCCTCGTAGCGCTCGCGGGACTCGGGCGTCTCCTGTCCGCCGGCCAGGAAGCCACTGGAGGCGGCCGTGTTGGCGTCGGCGAGGGAGCGGTAGATGTCGGCCGCCGCGGTGGTCAGCGGCTGGCTCTTGTGCAGCACGTCGTCGGCGGCGGCCGACCGGTCGGACGTCTGCCAGGCGGTGACGGCGCCGAACGCCACGACGAGGAGGGCGAGCAGGGCTCCGATGATCCGGAGCCGCCCCGGCTCTGTCGTCGCGGCGGCCCGCACCTGGTCGACGCCCTCCGCGAAGGCGGTGCGGCGCGTCGGCGGTGGCACTGTGCTGCTCGGTACCGGGTCTGCCACGTCTTCTGACCTCCCCCATGGTCATCTGTCACCGCAAGTATCGCTGGCGGGAGTGACATTCCGCACCGTGCTTCACGGGATCTTGATCAGATCGCAGTCACCTACGGTGGTGAATACGCGGTGGGTGTGTGTTCGGTTCCGTCGTGCGCCCCCCGTCCGGCGAAGAAGTCCCGCACCGTCGCCTGCGCCTCGGCGCCCGCCGCCACCTTGTCCAGCCCCAGCAACGCCGCCCCCAGCACCGGCCGTTCGCGGACCACCCGGGCCACCGCCCTGGGCGCGCGTGCCGCCATCAGGTCCCGCACCCGGTCGTCGAGCCCGGTGTGGCCCGCCGTCAGCACGCCTCCCCCGAGCAGCACGGGGGTCTCCTCCCTCAGCAGGTCCAGGCGGGCGAGGGCGACGGTGGCCATCGTGACGACCTCCTCGGCCAGGCGGTCGACCAGGGTTCGGGCCACCAGGTCCCCGTCCGCCGCCGTGGTGAAGAGGACGGGGGTCAGCTCGTGGCGGCGGAGCGGGGGGAGGTGCCGGAGGTGGAGGGCCTCGACGAGCGCGTACACGGAGGGCAGGCCGAAGTGGGCCGGGAGGGTGCGGGACAGGGCGGTGGGGGCGCCGCGGCCGTCCTCGGCGCGGGCCGCGTGCCACAGGGCCTCCTCGGCCAGGCCCCAGCCGCCGCCCCAGTCGCCGGAGATGCGGCCGAGCGCGGGGAAGCGGGCGGTGCGGCCGTCGGGGCGCATGCCGACGCAGTTGATGCCGGCACCGCAGACGACGGCGACCCCGCGGGGCTCGGCGACGCCGGCCCGCAGGAGTGCGAAGGTGTCGTTGCGGACCTCCACCGTCGCGCCCCACGCGCGCGCGTGCAGCGCGGCCGCCAGCCGTTCCTCCTCCACGGGGAAGTCGGCGTTGGCCAGGCAGGCCGACACGTGCGCGGCGGCGTCGGCGCCCGCGGCGGCGAGGGCACGGGTCACCGTCTCGGCGAGGGCGTCCACGGCCGCGGTGACACCCACCGTGGGCGGGCGGAAGCCGCCGCCGCGGGCCGTGGCGAGGACGTGTCCGTCGGCCGCCACGACCGCGACGTCGGTCTTGCTGTTGCCCGCGTCGATGGCGAGGACGCCTGCCGTCAGGCCCATGTGAGGTGCTCCCGGTTGTGGGCGATCAGCCGGTCGGTCAGGGTGTCGGCGTAGGCGTGCTGACCGACCAGGGGGTGGGCGAGCAGCGCGCGGTAGACGCGGTCGCGGCTCCCGTGCAGCGCCGCCCGGAGGGCCAGGTCCTCGTAGGCGGTGACGTCGGCCATGAGGCCCGCGAAGAGGGGGTCCGGTGGCCGGACGGGCAGCGGTGCGGCGCCCTTCGGGCCGACCGCCGCCTGGACCTCGATCACCGCGTCGTCGGGGAGGAAGGGCAGGGTGCCGCCGTTGCGGGCGTTCACGACCTGGCAGGGGCTTCCGGTGCCGGTGAGCAGGGCGGCTGCCAGGTCCACCGCCGCCTCCGAGTAGTAGGCGCCGCCGCGCCGGGCGAGCAGGTCCGGCTTCTCGTCCAGGGCGGGGTCGCCGTACATCTCCAGCAGCCGTCGTTCCATCGCGGCGACCTCGGCCGCCCGGGAGGGCTTGGTGCGCAGTTCCCGTACGACCTCGTCGTGCGCGTAGTAGTACCGCAGGTAGTACGACGGGACCACGGCCAGACGGTCCAGCAGGGTGCGGGGCAGCCGGAGGTCGGCGGCGATCCGGTCGCCGTGGCCGGCCAGCAGCTCCGGCAGGACGTCCTCGCCCTCCGGGCCGCCCAGACGGACCCCCGTCTCCCAGGTGAGGTGGTTGAGGCCGACGTGGTCGAGGTGGACGTCGGCGGGGGAGACGTCCAGCATCCCGGCGAACCTGCGCTGGAAGCCGATCGCCACGTTGCACAGGCCCACCGCCCGGTGGCCCGCGCGCAGCAACGCGCGCGTGACGATGCCCACGGGGTTGGTGAAGTCGATGATCCAGGCGCGCGGGCTGCGGCGGCGGACGCGTTCGGCGATGTCCAGGACCACCGGGACCGTGCGCAGCGCCTTGGCCAGACCGCCCGCACCGGTGGTCTCCTGGCCGACGCAGCCGCACTCCAGGGGCCATGTCTCGTCCCGTTCGCGGGCCGCCTGCCCTCCGACGCGCAGTTGGAGCAGGACGGCGTCGGCGCCGTCCACGGCCGCGTCCAGGTCGCCGGTGGTGACGATCCGTCCGGGGTGGCCCTGGCGGGCGAAGATCCGGCGGGCCAGGCCGCCGACCGCTTCGAGACGGTCGGCCGCCGGGTCGACGAGGACCAGTTCCTCCAGGGGCAGCCTGCCCCTCAGGCGGGCCAGGCCGTCGACCAGTTCGGGTGTGTAGGTCGAGCCTCCGCCGACCACGGTGAGTTTCATGAACGGCTCAACCCTTCACTCCGGCCGGGGTGACGGCCTCGACGAACGCTTGGGGTGGGTTCACGGGGCCCGAGGGACCCGCGGGGGGCGGCGGGCCCGGGTTCCGCGGCTCAGCGCGAGGTATCGAAGACCTCGTCGCGGGTGGCGGCGAGGGCGCTCTCCAGGGCGCCGCGCAGCACGGGCCGCTCGGTGACGTCGCCGACGACCAGCCGGGGCCGTGAGGCGGCCGGCTCGGCCAGCTCGGCCTCGACGAGGGCGCGCAGCACCTCGCCGCCGGCGGTCAGCGAGGCGCCGGCGAGGACGACCAGTTCGGGGTCGAGCATGGAGACGAGCGAGGCGAGACCGGTGGCGATCCGGGTCGCGTAGGTGCGCAGCAGCAGGCCGTGCAGCACGGTGTCCTCGGTGGCGGCCCGCCGTACGAGCGCGGCGGCGGCCTGCGCGTACGGCCCCGACGGGACGTCCGTCATGCCGAGCTCACGGGCCAGCCGGGGGATCGCCTGTGAACCCGCCAGCTCCTGGAAGCCGCCACTGTTGGCTTTGCTGACCCGTCGCACGAGGGGGGCGCCCGGAACGGGAAGGAAACCCACCTCCCCCGTGCCGCCGGTCCAGCCGCGGTGCAGCCGGCCGCCCAGGACGAGGGCGGCGCCGAGGCCGCCCTCGTTCCACAGCAGCACGAAGTCCTCGTGCCCCCGCGCCGCTCCGAGCCGGTGTTCGGCGACGGCGACGGCGACGACGTTGACGTCGTTCTCGTACTCGACCGGCATCGGCAACGCGGCGGCGAGGTCGTCGAGCAGCGCGGGGGAGTGCCGGCCGGGCAGGTGGGAGGCGTGGCGCAGGCGGCCCGTGGTGGGGTCGAAGGCGCCCGGGGTGGCCACCACGAGCCGCCGAACGTCGTCCCGGGTGAGCCCCCCGGCCTTCACCGCGCCGTCGAGCGCCTCGGTGACCTGCCGTACGAGGGCCTTGCGGCCGGGTGTGGGCACGATCGTCCGGCGATCGCCGGACGATTACGGTGAGGAAAGTTTCCTGTCTGAGTTTGGGCGCGTGAAGGTAGGTCCCTGGCCAAGGAGGCGTCAAGAGGGGGCGTCGACGAGAGGAAGGGGCGGCACCCTCATGGGTGCCGCCCCTTCCGCCGTTCCCGTACGCCGGCGGAGCCGACGAGGCGTGTCGGGAGGGGAGGGGCGTCCCCGGGCTGCGGGCGCGGCGATCCGGTCGGCGCCCGGGCCGTGGGAGGCATCGGCTGTGGGCGCGCGTGAGGGGCGGCAGGGCTGCGTGCGCAGCGAAGAGGTTGCCGGCGGGCGCGCGCAGGCGAAGGGCGGCCGGGGCGCGTATGCGAAGAGGTGGGCCGGGGCGCGCACAGCGAAAAGGCGGCGCCCGGGGAACCCCGGGCGCCGCCTTCAGCTTCCGTGCGCTACTTGGGCGCGCTCGGCGGGGCCAGGGGCGAGGCCGCCGCCGACTGCGGGGACCCCGAGTTGGAGTACACCGACGGGGCCGCGACGCCCGCCGTCGGGTCGGCGTCCGAGGGCTCCTCCGCGGGGACCGTCGCACCGCCGACGATCCGGATGTCGGCCGCGTCGAACGCCCGCTTGACGCGCCAGCGCAGCTCGCGCTCCACGGAGAGGGACTTGCCCGGCATCGTCTTCGCCGAGACGCGCACGACCATCGAGTCCAGCAGCACGCTGTCCAGGCCCAGCACCTCGATCGGGCTCCACAGGAGCTCGTTCCAGGGCTCCTCCTTGCTCATCTTGTCGGCGACCTCGTCGAGCGTGGCCTTGACCTTGTCCAGGTCCTCGGTGGCCTTGACGGTGACGTCGACACCGGCCGTCGCCCAGCCCTGGGAGAGGTTGCCGATCCGCTTGACCTCGCCGTTCCTGACGTACCAGATCTCGCCGTTGTCGCCGCGCAGCTTCGTCACGCGCAGGCCGACCTCGATGACCTCGCCGGTGGCGACGCCCGCGTCGATCTGGTCGCCGACGCCGTACTGGTCCTCCAGGATCATGAACACGCCGGAGAGGAAGTCCGTGACCAGGTTGCGGGCGCCGAAACCGATCGCCACGCCCGCCACACCGGCCGAGGCCAGCAGCGGGGCGAGGTTGATCTGGAACGTGGCGAGGATCATCAGCGCGGCCGTGCCGAGGATGAGGAAGCTCGCCACCGACCGCAGCACCGAGCCGATCGCCTGCGAGCGCTGACGGCGCCGCTCGACGTTGACCAGCAGACCGCTCAGGGCCGTGCCGTCGACCGACGCGACGGTGCGGTTCATCCGGTCTATGAACTTGGTGATCGCCCGCCGCACCATCACTCTGAGCACCGCCGCGATGACGAGGATCAGCAGGACCCTCAGTCCGATCGCGAGCCACGTCGACCAGTTCTCCTCCACCCAGCCGGCGGCGTTCGTCGCGCTCTCCTGGGCGTCCTGGAGCGTCGGGACCGTCACGGTCGGCGACTCCGAGGGAGACGGCGACGGCGACGGGCCGGCGGCCAGTAGGACGGCGGACAAGGACACGGCAGGTACCTCCAGGTGCAGCACTGCTCCGTCCGGCGCGGCGGTCAGGGGCGCGACGGCATCCAAGGTCACGAAAAGGTCACCGGACAGGCAGGACCACCACACTAACGGGGCATTGTGTGTGCTTCGCCGAGATACGTGAAGGTGGCCGGAAGGAGAGACGCCCCTCACCTGTGCTTGAACCGGTTGTCAAGTTGGGGAGGGTTGCGGTGTGGTCGAAAACACTCCCGGCCCGTTACCGGGAGATGGTGGCGCGTCCACCAGGCCAGAGGGGAAACTGACTGCAGATCGTCCCGGCGCGAGCCACGCGCCGCCGACGCCCAAGGAGGCATCCGTGCCGCATGTCCTGGTCCTCAACGCGTCGTACGAGCCGCTCGGCGTCGTACCGCTCCGCCGCGCGCTCGTCCTCGTCCTGGAGAACAAGGCCGTCTCCCTGGAAGAGTCGGGCGCCTTCCTGCACAGCGCGACCGTCACAGTCCCCGCACCCAGCGTGGTCCGGCTCAAGCGGTTCGTCCGGGTCCCCTATCGGGGGCCCGTTCCACTGACCCGCCGGGCGCTGTTCGCCCGCGACGGGGGCCGGTGCATGTACTGCGGTGGCGTCGCAACCAGCGTCGACCACGTCATCCCGCGCAGCCGCGGGGGCAAGCACGTGTGGGACAACGTGGTGGCGTCCTGCCGCCGCTGCAACCACGTCAAGGCCGACCGGCATCTCGTCGAACTCGGCTGGCGGCTGCGCCACAAACCCGCACCGCCGACCGGTCTGGCCTGGCGCATCATCGGGACCGGCCATAGGGACCCGCGCTGGCTGCCGTACTTGCAGCCCTACGGCGCGGACGACGCCCTGGCCCGGATCGACGGCATCTCCGCCTGACGGTCCGGGCTTTCGCGTGCCCCGCGGCGCGGCGCAGGCCCGGGCCGCGGGGCGGCCGCCCGGTCCGGCCCGCGTGTCCCGCCGGGACGCGCTCCACGCCCGGGACGCCATGCCATGATTGTCCCGTTCTGTACGGTTCATCCGGGCGTCGTGCCGGTCAGGAGATCCCCGGTGGGTTCCGGGGCATTCACGGGTGAGAAATGTGACGAGACGCGTGTGGTCCGCCTCCCGGACGTCTGCGGTCGCGCCCGCTGGGTAGGGCTGCGGTAACCCGTCAGACTCCGACACCCGACAAGGAGGCCACCGTGGCCGCGTCGATCCACCCCCTGCTCCCGGTCCGCTCCAAACGCCCGGCGGTGCCGACCGCCCGCTTCGAAGAACCGCGCCTGTGCGTGTTCAGCGCGGAGGGAACCTGCGCCGAGGCCCCGCTGACCAGCGAGCCGCCGCTGCCCGACGCCGAACCCCTCACCAGCGAGCCGCCCCTCGCCGCCGCGGACCACGACTCCACGAGGCCGTAGATGACCGAACCCCTCGGAGAGGACCTCACCCGGCTGGCCGCCCTGCACGGCGTCGCCGTCTCCTACCGGCCCTCACCGGAGCGCACGGTCATGGCCTCGGCCACCGCCGTCACCCGCGCACTGGCCGCCCTCGGTGTCGACGCCGGCACCCCGCAGGCCGCCCGGGCCGCGCTCGCCGCCCGGGAACGGGAGCTGGCGGCACGACTGCTGCCGCCGACGGTGGTGTCCTTCGGCGGCGGCCCGTCGGACGCCCTGGCCGCCCTCCCCGCGGGAACCCGACTGCGGATCGCCACCGAACAGGGCGAGACCCGTACCACGGCGGAGCGGCTCCCTCCCGGCGTCCACCGGCTGACCGCCACCGCCCCCGACGGCCGCGTCGGCGAGGCCCACCTGGTGGTCGCCCCGCCCCGGCTGCCGACGCCCGAGGGACGCTCCCACGGACTCCTCGTCCAGCTCTACTCCCTCCTGTCCCACCGCTCCTGGGGCATGGGCGACCTCGGTGACCTCGCCGAGCTGGCCGCCTGGGCCGGGCGGGCGCTCGGCGCCGGATTCGTCCAGGTCAACCCGTTGCACGCGGCCGTGCCCGGCGCCCCCACCGACCCCTCCCCCTACCGGCCCTCCTCGCGCCGCTTCCCCGACCCGGTGCACCTGCGCGTCGAGGACGTCCCCGAGTTCGCGTACGTCGACGAACCCGACCGCGTGCGGGGGCTGCTGGAGCGGGCCGGACGGCTGCGGGAGGCCGTTCTCGCCCAGGGCGCGCTCATCGACCGGGACGCGGTGTGGGAGCTCAAGCGCGAGGCGCTGGAGCTGGTCGCGCGGGTACCGCTCGGCCCCGGCAGGCGCGCCGCCTACTGCGACTTCCTCGCCGAGGAGGGCCAGGCGCTGGAGGACCACGCCACCTGGTGCGCCCTGGCCGAGGTGCACGGCTCCGACTGGCACAGCTGGCCGGAGGGTCTGCGCGACCCGCGGTCGGCGGAGACGGCCCGCGCGCGGGCCGCCCTCAGGGACCGGGTGGATTTCCACTGCCGTCTCGCCTGGCTCACCGAGGGCCAGCTCACCGCCGCCCAGCGCACCGCCCGCGAGGCGGGCATGCCCGTCGGGATCGTCCACGACCTCGCCGTCGGCGTGCACCCCGGCGGCGCCGACGCCTGGGCCCAGCAGGAGTACTTCGCGGCCGGCATGTCGGTCGGCGCGCCACCGGACGCCTTCAACGCCCGCGGCCAGGACTGGGGCCTGCCGCCCTGGCGTCCCGACCGGCTCGCCGCGTCCGGCTACGCCCCCTTCCGCCGGCTGCTGCGCGCCCTCTTCCGCCACGCCGGCGCCCTGCGCATCGACCACGTCATGGGCCTGTTCCGCCTGTGGTGGGTCCCCGAGGGCGAACCGCCCACCCAGGGCACCTACGTCCGCCACGACGCCGAGGCCATGCTCGCCGTCCTCGTCCTGGAGGCCTCCCGGGCGGGCGCGGTGGTGATCGGCGAGGACCTCGGCACGGTCGAACCGGGCGTGCGCGAGGCCCTGCGTGAGCGCGGGGTGCTCGGCACGTCCGTGCTGTGGTTCGAACGCGACTGGGACGGCGACGGACGCCCGCTGCCCCCCGACCGCTGGCGCGCCGACTGCCTCGCCACGGCCACCACCCACGACCTGCCGTCCACCGCCGCCCGCCTCACCGGCGAACACGTCGACCTCCGCGACCGCCTCGGCCTGCTCACCCGTCCACTGGAGGAGGAACGCGCCGAAGCCGCCGCCGACACCGGCGAGTGGCTGGAGCTGCTGGCCCGGCTCGGCCTGCTGAGGTCCGCCGGCGAAGACGGCGGCACCTCCTCGGAGGAGGCCGAGATCCAGGCCGTCCACCGCTTCCTGCTGCGCACCCCCGCGCGCATGATCGGCGTGTGGCTGCCCGACGGCACCGGCGACCGCCGCCCCCAGAACCTCCCCGGCACCTGGGACCAGTACCCCAACTGGCGCCTGCCGATCGCGGACGCCGAGGGACGTGCGGTGACGCTGGAGGAACTGGCGGCCTCGGCGCGGGTGCGGGCGCTGACGGACGTGTTCCGGGAGACGGCGGACGGATCCGGCCCGTCCGGCGGCTGAGGGGTCACCTCCGGCGCGTGAGGTGCCACGTCCGGTGGGTGGGGGCCTGGTCCGGCGGGTGAGGGGCCTCGTACGGCACCCCGACCGCGCGGCGCCGTCGGCCGTTCGCTAACTTTGACACCGTGGACAAGAAGAACGCCCTGCGCGCCGGCGCCCTGGCTGCCGGTACGACGCTGATGATGCTGCTCATGTCGTCCCCCGCGCTCGCGCTGACCCGCGACGACGGCGACGACCCCGGCCCGGGCCTGAGCGTCATCGAGACGCTGGGGCTCTTCGTGGTCGCCCCGATCGCGCTGTTCGCCCTCATCTTCGGCCTGGTCTGGGTGCTCGACCGCTCCAAGGACCGCCAGGACCCCACCAGCTCCAACATCACCGTCAGGGGCGAGAAGGCCAAGGCCAAGGCCTGACCCGGCCGCACACCGTCGAGGGCGCCGCCCCCGTCGCCGTACGCACCCTCGTACGGCGACGAGGGCGGCGCCCTCACGCATGAGGGAGGACCATGAACGGCGCCGTCCGCACCACCGCCTCCGTGATCGTCGTGGGCTGCGGCCCGACCGGTCTCCTCCTCGCGGGCGACCTCGCCGCCGCCGGGGTCGCCGTCACCGTCCTGGAGAAGCGCCCGCACCGGATCAGCAACCTGTCCCGGGCCTTCGTCCTGCACGCCCGCACCCTGGAGCAGCTCGACGCCCGCGGCCTGGCCGACCCCCTGGAATCCGTCGGCCGCCGCCTCGACCGCCTCCGCCTGTACCGCCGGCTCGACCTCCGTCTCGACACGCTCCCCTCCCGCTTCAACCACCTCCTGGTGATCCCGCAGTACGAGGTGGAGAAGGTCCTTGAGCGGAGGGCGGTGGAGGCGGGGGCCGAGTTCCGGTACGAGACCGAGGTGACGGGCCTCGACCAGGACGCGGACGGCGTCACCGTCCACACCCGCGCTCCCGCCGGGCGGACGGGGTCCCTGCGCGCCGGGTACGTCGTCGGCGCGGACGGCATGCGCAGCGCCGTCCGGGACGCCGTAGGCCTGCCCTTCCCCGGCCGTTCGGCGATCCGGTCCGTCGTCCTCGCGGACGTGCGGCTGGCCGAGGAGCCGGAGACCCTGCTCACCGTCGACGCCGTCGGCGACGCCTTCGCCTTCCTCGCGCCCTTCGGCGACGGCTACCACCGGGTGATCGGCTGGCACCGCGGCAGGAACGTGCCCGACGACGAGCCGCTCGACCTCGACGAGGTCCGGCGGATCACCCGCCTCGCCCTCGGCCGTGACTTCGGGATGCACGACGCGCGCTGGCTGTCCCGCTTCCACAGCGACGAACGCCAGGCACCCGCCTACCGCGTGGGCCGCGTCTTCCTGGCCGGCGACGCCGCGCACGTCCACACCCCGGCCGGCGGTCAGGGCATGAACACCGGCCTCCAGGACGCGGCCAACCTGAGCTGGAAGCTCGCCCAGGTGCTCCACGGCCGCGCGGACGACGCCCTCCTCGACACCTACCAGGCCGAGCGCCACCCCGTGGGCCGCACGGTGCTGCGCAGCAGCGGCGGCATCGTGCGGCTCGCCATGGCCAGGAGCCCCTGGACGCGCGCCCTGCGCACGGCGGGCGCCGTCGTCGTCAACGCCGTCGGGCCCGTCCGCCGCCGGGCGCTCGGCCAGGTCACCGGCATCGGCTACCGCTGTCCCGCCCCGCGCGGCGCCCACCGGCTCACCGGGCTGCGCGTCCCGGACGTCGCCCTCGCCGGAGGCCGCCGTCTCCACGAGGCCCTGCGCGGCGGCCGCTTCGTGCTCGTCACCCCGAAGGACACGGCGTACGACGGCCGAACCGACGCCCGCCGCGCCGGCCGGCTGGCCGGGGAGCACTGGGCGAGCGACCGGCGCACGGCGCTGCTGGTGCGACCCGACGGCTACGTGGCCTGGGCGGCCGACACCGCCGACCCGGCCGCGCTCGAGACCGCCCTCGCGGCGCACGTGGGCTGACCGGCCGTCGAGACGGGGCCGCGCTCCTGGTGCGAGGACCCTTCAGGGGAGGCGGCGCACGTACCGCACCCCGGGGCGGCCCGCGAGGTCGTCGATGTCCCCCACGGCGGTGAAGCCGTTGCGGGCGAGGACGGTCCGGGACGCCAGGTTGTCGAGCGTGGTGACGGCGGTGAGCTCGGTGAGGCCGTACTGCGTCGAGGCGAGCGCGCACACCTGCGCGACGACGGCCGTCGCGACGCCCTTTCCCGCCGCGTGCTCGCCGATCCGGTAGCCGAGTTCGGCGGAACCGCCGGCGACGTCGACCAGGTTGACGCGGCCGATGAGACCGCCGTCCCGGTCGAGGACCACGTGGAAGTGGCACGCGCCGGTGGCCTGCTCGGCGAGGCGGGCGGCGTGCAGGGCGGCGAACTCGGCGAAGTAGGCGTCCCCGCGGTCCGGGATCGACGCGGCGAAGTAGGCGCGGTTCTCCAGTTCGAACGCCAGCAGGGCGTCCGCGTGGTCGGCTCGAAGACGCTCCAGGCTTGTCACGCACGCCAGCATAGGAGGCGGGGAGCCGCGCCGCCCCGCCTCACCCGTCGGCCCCGACGCGCCTCGTCCTCCGACGCCGACGGGCCCGATGCGCGTCGCCCGGGGCACCCCGGGCGTGGAAGGATGGCGCAACCCACTCATATCGAGGAGATGACCGCGTGCCTGGCACAAACCTGACTCGCGAAGAGGCGCAGCAGCGGGCGAAGCTGCTCACCGTTGACTCGTACGAGATCGATCTCGACCTCTCCGGCGCGCAGGAGGGCGGCACCTACCGGTCCGCGACCACGGTGCGCTTCGACGTCGCGGAGAACGGCGCCGAGTCCTTCATCGACCTGGTGGCCCCGACCGTCCACGAGGTGACCCTCAACGGGGACGCCCTCGACCCGGCCGAGGTGTTCAAGGACTCCAGGATCGCGCTCCCGGGCCTGCTGGAGGGCCGCAACGTCCTGCGCGTCGTCGCCGACTGCGCCTACACCAACACCGGTGAGGGCCTGCACCGGTTCGTCGACCCCGTCGACGAGCAGGCCTACCTGTACACGCAGTTCGAGGTGCCGGACGCCCGCCGGGTCTTCGCCTCCTTCGAGCAGCCCGATCTGAAGGCGACCTTCCAGTTCACGGTGAAGGCGCCGAGCGGCTGGACCGTCATCTCCAACTCGGCGACGCCCGAACCCCAGGACGACGTCTGGGTGTTCGAGCCGACGCCGAGGATCTCGACGTACATCACCGCGCTCATCGTCGGGCCCTACCACTCCGTCCACAGCGTGTACGAGAAGGACGGCCAGTCGGTCCCGCTCGGCATCTACTGCCGGCCCTCGCTCGCCGAGTTCCTCGACTCCGACGCGATCTTCGAGGTGACGCGGCAGGGCTTCGACTGGTTCCAGGAGAAGTTCGACTACGCCTACCCCTTCCAGAAGTACGACCAGCTGTTCGTCCCGGAGTTCAACGCGGGCGCGATGGAGAACGCGGGCGCCGTCACCATCCGAGACCAGTACGTGTTCCGGTCGAAGGTGACCGACGCCGCGTACGAGCTGCGCGCGGAGACCATCCTGCACGAGCTGGCCCACATGTGGTTCGGCGACCTGGTCACCATGGAGTGGTGGAACGACCTGTGGCTGAACGAGTCGTTCGCCACCTACACGTCCATCGCCTGCCAGGCGTACGCGCCCGACAGCCGCTGGCCGCACTCCTGGACGACCTTCGCCAACTCCATGAAGACGTGGGCCTACCGGCAGGACCAGCTGCCGTCCACCCACCCGATCATGGCCGAGATCCGCGACCTCGACGACGTGCTCGTCAACTTCGACGGCATCACCTACGCCAAGGGCGCGAGCGTCCTCAAGCAGCTCGTCGCGTACGTCGGCATGGACGAGTTCTTCAAGGGCGTCCAGGCGTACTTCAAGCGGCACGCGTTCGGCAACACGCGCCTGTCCGACCTGCTCGGCGCGCTGGAGGAGACCTCCGGACGCGATCTGAAGGCCTGGTCGAAGGCGTGGCTGGAGACCGCCGGGATCAACGTCCTGCGCCCGGAGATCGAGACCGACGACAGCGGCGTCATCACCTCCTTCGCGATCCGCCAGGAGGCCCCCGCCCTGCCCGCCGGCGCCCAGGGCGAGCCGACCCTGCGTCCGCACCGCATCGCCGTCGGCTTCTACGTCCTCGACGGCACGAGCGGCAAGCTGGTGCGCGACGAGCGCGTCGAGCTGGACGTCGACGGCGAGCTGACCGCCGTACCGGAGCTGGTCGGCCGGCGCCGCCCGGACGTCGTCCTGCTCAACGACGACGACCTGTCGTACGCCAAGGTCCGCCTCGACGAGGCGTCCCTCGCGTTCGTCACCGAGCACCTCGGCGACTTCGAGGCGTCCCTGCCGCGCGCCCTGTGCTGGGCCTCGGCCTGGGACATGACCCGCGACGCCGAACTGCCCACCCGCGACTACCTCTCCCTGGTGCTGTCCGGCATCGGCAAGGAGTCCGACATCGGTGTGGTCCAGTCGCTGCACCGGCAGGTCAAGCTCGCCATCGACCTGTACGCCGACCCGACCGCCCGCGAGACCCTGCTGACCCGCTGGACCGACGCCACGCTGGCCCACCTGCGCACCGCCGGGGCGGGCAGCGACCACCAGCTGGCCTGGGCGCGCGCGTTCGCGGCCACCGCCCGCACCCCCGAGCAGCTCGACCTCCTCGAGGCCCTGCTGGACGGCTCGCAGACGATCGAGGGCCTCGCCGTCGACACCGAGCTGCGCTGGGCGTTCGTACAGCGGCTCGCGGCCGTCGGCCGGTTCGACGAGACGGAGATCGCCGGCGAGTACGAGCGTGACCGGACGGCCGCCGGCGAGCGCCACGCGGCGACCGCCCGCGCCGCCCGTCCGACGCCGGAGGCCAAGGCGGAGGCCTGGGCGCAGGTCGTCGAGTCCGACAAGCTGCCCAACGCCGTCCAGGAGGCCGTCATCGGCGGCTTCGTCCAGACCGACCAGCGCGAGCTGCTCGCGCCGTACGCGGACAAGTACTTCGAGGTCGTCAAGGACGTCTGGGACTCGCGCTCGCACGAGATCGCCCAGCAGATCGCGGTCGGCCTCTACCCCACGGTGCAGGTGTCCGAGGAGACGCTGCGCCGCACCGACGCGTGGCTCACCTCCGCCGAGCCGAACGCGGCCCTGCGCCGCCTCGTCTCCGAGTCCCGCGCGGGCGTGGAACGCGCCCTGAAGGCCCAGGCGGCCGACGCGCGGTAAGTCCCTACGGTGACAGGGGCGTCCGGTGCGACACCGGGCGCCCCCTCCGTGTCCGAGCACCACGTCCGGAACCCGCCGGTGGGTGGGGCGGGTGCGCGCGAGGCTGGACACATGGCCACCACCACGTACGCGCGCCCCGTCGCGCCCGCCGCCCTGAAGGAGCTGCGCGTCGCCGACGACGCCGGCCGCCCCGCCGTCCCCTTCACCGACGCCGAGGGCGGCGCCCCGCTGCGCTGCTGTCTGCGCCACAGCGAGCCGGGGGAGCGGATCGCCCTCGTCGCGTACGCGCCCCTGCGCCGCTGGGCGGCCGGCACGGGCGCCGACCCCGGCGCCTACGACGAGCAGGGTCCCGTCTTCGTCCACGCCGGCCCCTGCCCGGGCCCGGCCGACGACACCTTGCCCTTCACGGCGAGCCGCCGCACGGTCCGCCGCTACTCCGCCGAGGGCCGCATCCTGGGCGGCCGCCTCGTCGAGGAGCCCTCGGCCGAGGAGTTCGAGGAGGCCTTCCGGGAGGCGTTCGACGACCCGGCCGTGGCGCTCGTCCACGTCCGGGCCGTCGAGTACGGCTGCTTCCTCTACGAGGTCCGCAGGGAGGATCTCGCCGGGAACCGGGCGCCGGCGCGGCGAGAGGGCGCGCCGGGCGCCGTGGGTGCCGTGCGGGGCTTTCGATACGCCCCCTAGCCCTTCAGCTCGGCCGCCACCAGCTCCGCGATCTGCACCGCGTTCAGCGCCGCGCCCTTGCGGAGGTTGTCGTTGGAGATGAACAGGGCGAGGCCGTTGTCCACGGTCTCGTCCCTGCGGATGCGGCCCACGTAGGACGGGTCCTTGCCGGCCGCCTGGAGCGGGGTCGGGATGTCGGTGAGGACGACGCCCGCCGCCTCCGACAGCAGCTCGGTCGCGCGCTCGGGGCTGATCGGGCGGGCGAACCGGGCGTTGACCTGGAGGGAGTGGCCGGAGAAGACCGGGACGCGCACACAGGTGCCGGAGACCTTCAGGTCGGGGATCTCCAGGATCTTGCGGGACTCGTTGCGGAGCTTCTGCTCCTCGTCGGTCTCGTGCGTGCCGTCGTCGACGAGGTTGCCGGCGAGGGGGAGCACGTTGAAGGCGATGGGCCGCTTGTAGACCTGCGGCTCGGGGAAGTCGATCGCCTCGCCGTCGTGGGTGAGCCTGTCGGCCTCGGCGACGACCTTCTGCGCCTGGCCGTGCAGCTCCGCGACGCCCGCGAGGCCCGACCCGGACACGGCCTGGTAGGTGGCGACGACGAGGGCCTCCAGGCCCGCCTCGGCGTGCAGCACCTTCAGGACCGGCATCGCGGCCATGGTCGTGCAGTTCGGGTTGGCGATGATGCCCTTGGGGCGGTTCGCGACGGCGTGCGGGTTGACCTCGGACACCACCAGCGGCACCTCGGGGTCCCTGCGCCACGCCGACGAGTTGTCGATCACGACCGGGCCCTGGGCGGCCACCTTCTCGGCCAGCGCCCGGGAGGTCGCGCCGCCCGCCGAGAACAGCACGATGTCCAGGCCGCTGTAGTCGGCGATCGCGGCGTCCTCCACCGTCACGCCGTCCAGGACCGTCCCCGCGGAGCGGGCGGAGGCGAACAGGCGCAGCTCGGTGACCGGGAAGTTGCGCTCCTTGAGGATGCTGCGCATGACCGTGCCGACCTGACCGGTGGCTCCGACGATTCCGACCCTCACGGCGACTCCCTGTGTCTCGTTACGTACGCACTGCCTGGCCGAGGCCTTTCCATCATGCGGCCGACCCCTGGCAACCTGTCCAATTCTTTGGGTGCCATGCCCGAGGTGTGGGACGCCACGTTGTGACAGCCGGTTGCGGAACTGCCGCCCGCACCCCCGCTGAGCTGGAGAAATTCGTCCGGTGGCGGCCCTCGGCCGCAAGCTGTGCTGCCGTGCGCGGCGGTGTGACGTACACCTCTGAACGATTTCCGGCTGTGGTGCCGAACGTTTTCGCGCGCCACGACGTCCTAGGAGAAACGCGGCGAGGGGAGGGGTGGCCGTGCTGCGCAGAACGGTCCGCCGCGCCCAGGGGGACGGCCACGACGATCCTCTGGACGCGGCGCAGGAACGACGGGTGCGGGCGGTGCTCGCGCTCGGCGGGGTGCCGCAGGCGGACCTGCCGGACGGGGTGCAGCAGGTCCGTCTGCGGCTGCTGGAGCGCGCGGCGAGGGGCCACGAGGCGCCGCGTGATGTCTCCGCGTGGGCGGCGGTCGTCGCCTCCAACCTCGCCATGGACTGGCACCGCGCCAAGCGCCGCCAGGAACGCCTGGGCGAGCGGCTGGCCTCGCTGCGCCAGCACGAGCACCCCTCCGGCGAGGAGACCAGCGTGCTCTCCGTCGCCGTGGCCCGGGGCCTGGACGAGCTGCCCGACGCCCAGCGCCAGGTCGTCGTCCTGCGGTTCTACGCCGACCTGCCGGTGCGCTCGATCGCCGAGGAGCTCGGCGTCCCCGAGGGCACGGTCAAGAGCCGCCTGCACACGGCGGTCCGGGCCCTGCGCGCCCGCCTGCACGAGGACGAGGTGGTGTGACATGCCCGCCGGACACGAGGAACACGAGACGCACGACGGCCACGGCGCGTACGACGGCATGGACCCGCTGATGGCCGTGCTCTCCGACGCACCCCTGTCCCGGGAGGCCCGCGCCGACCCCGCCTACCTGGCCGGGCACCGCGCGGCGGCGGCCGACCTGGCACTGCTGCGCGAACAGCTCGGTGTCGTCGCGAACGCCCTGACGGCCCGGCCCGCCGGCGAGGAACCCGCCCCCGTGCGGCGGTCGCGGCCGGCCCGGCGCCGTCTGCGCCCGCTCGCCCTGCGGACCGTCGGGGTGGCCGCCGCCGGTGCCCTGGTCGCCGGGGCCGGCTGGCTGGCCGTCCAGGTGGGGCAGCAGGTGTCCGGTGGCGGGGACTCCGGCGCCTCCGACAAGAGCGCGGCCGACGAGCGGGCGTCGGCGACGAACCCGGAGACAGGCGCGGGCGCCGACGCGACCAGTCCGCTCGCCGACCCCGGGTACCTGGCCTGCGTCGGACTCGTCGTCGAGGGCGAGGTGACGGGCGTCGACCCGGTGTCCGGCAGCGCGCGGGAGCGGATCACCCTGCACGTCACCCGCGCCTACAAGCCGCAGCGGCCCGCGGAGCCCGACGTCTCCCTCGTCCTGGAGGAGGGCGCGGACCCGCGGGTGGCCGAGGGCGACCGGGTCCTGGTCGCGCTGGCGCGGGGCGCGTCCGCCCCGGACGTGTGGGCGGTCGGCGAGCGGGAGATCGCCGCCGAACGGGCGGCCCTGGCCGGGGCGCTGCCGCAGGCGCAGGGCACGGCCTGCGGGGAATGAGGAAGGGGCGGGCGTCCGCCGTCCGGACGCCCGCCCCCCACCCGGGGCACCTGGGTGCTACGGGGTGACCTTCTGGATGGCCACGCTGCCGACGCCCGCGACCGTGCCGCGCGCGTTCACCAGCTGGACCTGGCCGAAGAAGGACCGGCCCTCGGGAGCGGGGGCCGCGGCCGTGACGGTCGCGGAGACCGACGTCGAGGCGCCCGTGGCCAGCTTCACCGGCGTCGAACCGTCGACGGAGACGGTGCCGAGCGAGGACGAGAAGAACACGTCCTGGTAGTCGTACGCGGTGGTGCCGGCCGGAACCGCGTAGCCGACGACCTCGATGGTGTAGGTGCCGGCGGCCGGCTTCGGGATGGAGACCGACTCCTCCGAGTCACCGTCGGCGGACTGCGCGACCTGGGCGCCGTTCGCGTCGTAGACCGTCAGGTCCAGGTCGGCGGAGGCGTCGGAGACCTTGCCGATGGCGACGTCCAGCGACGTGGCGCCCGCGGGCACCTCGACCGTGGTGGTCTGCGTCTCCTGGTCCTTGATGGTCGGCCGGGCCGTCTTGGCCGAGCCGAGCGGGCCGCCCGCCAGCTTGCCGTCGACGGCGGCGAAGTTGTTCGTCACCTTCCAGGAGACGGCGGCCGGCTGTCCGACCTTCGCCTCGGGCACGGTCACGGTCTCCGGGTCGAAGGCCGCGCCGAACACGGTGACGTCCAGCTTGTAGGGGTTGTCGAGCAGCGGCGAGGTACGGCGCGACTCGACCTCGATCTCCCAGACGCCGGGCTGCGGGTCGAGGTACGACCGCGCGTCGGGCCGGCAGCCGTTGCCGTCGAGGTAGTTGTTGTAGCACTTGGTCGTGGCGCTGTCCTCGACGGCGACACCGTACGGGTGGAGGGAGATGAACCGGGTCTGGCTCTTGTCCTTCAGCCCGCCGATCGCGACCTCGAGCGACTTGGCGCCCTCGGGCACGGTCACGAAGTAGTGCTGCGAGCTGTTGCGCTGCACGGTGTTCTTCGCGGTGAACGTGTACGCCACCGGGGTGGAGACGACGACCGTGTTGAGGACCTGCTTGTCGACGCCCTCGGTCTTCGGGTCGTCCACCTCGAGGATGACGCTCTTGATGCCCGCGGACTTCGGCGCGGCCTGGACCTTGACGGTCACCGGCTTGTTCAGCGGCAGCTTCACCTCGTTCGGGCCGAGGATGCGGAAGGTGCCGGCCGCGTTGTTCTTCAGGCGCAGCTTGTGACGGACGTCCTTGTCGGCGCCGGACGTACGGGTGACGGTCACGTCGTACGTCTTCTTCTGACCGGCCTTCAGGCCGCCCTCGCGGTCGTAGACGCCGGTGCCGAAGCCCGGGGTCTTCAGGGCGAAGTCGAGCGCGGTGTCGACCGGGGCCTTGACCGTGTAGTCGTGGGCGGTGGCGCCGTCGACGATGGCGTCCCAGGCGGCCACGATGTCCATCGCGCCCGCGCCCTCCTCGTAGGCCTGCACGTCCTTGATGTGCTTGGCGGTCGAGGTGAGCGCCGTGCGCAGGGTGGCGGGCGTCAGCGCGATGCGCTTCTGCTTGGCGGCGCTCAGCAGCAGCGCGGAGGCACCGGCGGCCTGCGGGGAGGACATCGAGGTGCCCTGGAGCATGGCGTAGCCGGCCGGCAGGGTGTAGCCCGCCTCGGCGATCGGGGCGCCCGGCAGCCAGGTCTGGATCGTGTTGATCGCGGCACCCGGGGCGACCAGGGTCGGCGTGAAGCCGCCGTCCTCACGCGGGCCGCGCGAGGAGAAGGGCAGCAGCGCGTACTTCTTCTTCACCGCGGAGCCGTAGTTGGCGGCCCAGGTCTCCTTGGAGATGGCCGCGCCGACGGAGATGACCTTGTCGGCCAGGCCGGGGTCGCCGATGGTGTTGGCGCCGGGGCCCTCGTTGCCCGCGGAGATGACGAGCTGGACGCCGTAGGTGTCGATGAGGCGCGTGTACAGCTCGGCGCGCGCGTTGTTGCCGTCGTTCAGGCCGGGCAGACCGCCGATCGACATGTTGACGATGTCGACGCCGCGGTTGGCGACGAGGTCGATCATGCCCTCGGTGAGCGCGACGTTGGAGCAGCCGGGGCCGAACTCGCAGGCGCGGGAGGAGACGATCTTCGCGCCGGGCGCGGCGCCGTCCATCCGGCCGCCGAACAGGCCGTTGGCGGCGGTGATGCCGGCGACGTGCGTGCCGTGCTCGCTGGAGATGAGGCCGATGTTGGCGAAGTCGGCCTTCTTGCCGACCCAGTCGCCGCCCAGCGGGTCCATCGGGACGTCCTTGCGGATCTCCACGACGAACGGCTGCCGCTCGGCGACGTCGGTCGCCGGGTCGTCGGTGCCGAAGTACCCGATCTGGAAGCCGTTCTTGTACGGCTTCATGGCGGTGTCGTCCGTGAAGTCGCCGTTGGCGTTGACGTCGACGGTGACCGTGCCGGCCGCGGCGTCGTAGAGCACCCCCCAGACGTCGGTGGTGTCGCCGTCACGGTTGACGTCGCCCTGGGCGTCGCCCTCCGCGGTGGCCGACTCGCGGAACAGGTTGATGGAGTAGGCGCCCGCGGGCGCGGTCCAGGTGCGGCCGCCGTAGCTGAAGCTGGGCCCGGCCACCGAGTTCACCATCGCGCGCCAGCTGGCGTCGCCGTCGGTGAGCGGGTCGGTCGAGGTCACCCAGTCGACGATCTTGCGCTCGCCGGTGGTGGTCTTCTGCAGCGCGGGGTGCGCGAGGTCCACGCCGGAGTCGAGGACGCCGATGGTGATGCCGCGGCCGTCCGCCTTCGGGTGGTCCTCGACGAACTCCACGGCGCCCGTCTCGAAGGACGGGTTGTACGGGTTCTCGGCGGGGGTCCTGCGGTTGGGTGCCGGGTAGGTCTTCGCCGCGGCGGCGGCGCCGGCGCCCTTCGCGGTGTCCGCGCTCGGCGTCGGGTCGTCGAGGATGATCTCCTTGCGCAGGTCGATCGCGTGCACCGAGGACAGCTTGGCGGCGGCGGCGATCGCCGAGTCGGCCTTGGCGGTCGGGACGGTGGCGCGGACGTAGCCGAGCTTGTCGTAGGAGCGGCCCACGGAACCGCCCTTGACCGCGTCCAGCTCCTCGGCGACCTGCTCCGTCTGGCCCGGAGCGGTCGCGACCATCAGCGTGACGTTCTTCTCGCCCGCGGCCTTGGCGTCGGCGAGGAGGTCGGCGTCCTCGGAACCGAGCTTGTCGGCGGCGGACTTCACGCCCGGGTCGGCGGCGGCCGGGGCCTGGTCGGCCGCGAAGACCATCGGTATCGGCCCGGCCGCGGACAGCGCGGCCACCAGACCCGCGGCAACGGCTATGCGGGCCGCTCGTCTTGCGCCCGGTATCGGTTCGCGCTGGGGGGTGTGGGTCATCGGCATCCCTTGTTGGTAAAGGAACGAGCATCACGCGACCCGGCCGTTCCTGCCTGATCGCGAGCGTCCGGAATGTGAACCCGGACGACCGCACAGCTTTACCCAAGGGACGGATGTTTGGAGATAGTTGACCGAATCGATATGGATGTATGGGGAAAACCCGCGATGGACGAACAGGGCACGAGGGGACACCGGGGAGGAATACGACCACAGGGCCCCCGAACCCCATACGCGCACCAAGCCACCCGGTCTTTTTCCTGACGGCCGGGCCGGAACGGGTTAACGTCCTTGGGTGCGGAAGAAGTTGAGGGTGGCGGCCTACGCCGTCTGCGTCCAGGACGACCGGATTCTGCTGGCCCGTTCGCCCGGCCCCGACGGCACCCCGGAGTGGGTGCTGCCCGGCGGTGGCATGGAGCACGGCGAGGATCCCCACGACACCGTCGTGCGGGAACTGGAGGAGGAGAGCGGCTACCGGATCGAGGTGACCGGCCTGCTCGGCATGGACACCTCTCACCGCACCTTGCCCCGCGAGGGCCTGCGCGGCCCCGTCGACCACCACAGTCTGCGGATCGTCTACGAGGGCAGGGTCGTCGGCGGTGAACTGCGCAACGAGGTCGGCGGCTCCACCGACCTGGCCGCCTGGCACAACCTGTCCGCCGTACCCGCCCTCACCCGGGTGCGGCTGATCGACGTGGCGCTGCGCCTGTGGCGGGAGCGGCCGGTGAACGGGCGGGTGGGTGTGGCGCCGGAAGGCTGAGCGGCCGAAGGGCGGGCGGGTGAACCGGCGGCGGAAGGCTGCGCGGTTGGTGGGCTGATGGGTGGGCCTGCGGCGGAAGGCTGTGCGGCTGGTGGGCTGGTGGGTGGGCCTGCGTTGGAAGGCTGCGGCGCGGGGTGGCCGTGGCGTCACCCGGCCGAAGGGCGCGGCGTACGAGGAGGGGCCGCCGGGCGGACAGCCCGCGGCCCCTCCTCTCCCCTCCTGATCCCGCCCCGGGCCCGCCGGCCGCGGACTACCGGGGCAGCACCACGACGTACGCGGCCGGGTCGCGGTCCCCGGACGCCATCAGCGCCGTCCGCACCACCGTCGCCTGCTGCTCCATGAAGTCCCGCAGCTTCTTCGGCGTGATGTACACGACCGTGATGCCCAGCCGCTCCAGGTGCTCGCGTTTGCGGGCGTACTCCGACCACAGGGCGTCGTCGTCCTGGCGGGGCACGCGGGTGTCCAGCTCCACCGCCACCGCCTGCTCCGGCCAGTAGGCGTCCAGTCCGCCGAGATGAGGGCCGCCGGGCAGCCGGAGGTCCACGTTCCACACCGGGTCCGGCAGACCGTACTCGCGGACCATCGTGTACAGGCGGTCCTCCGTGATCGCCCGGCCCTCGGCGAGCAGGGAGTCCACGGCGTCCACCACGTGCGGCCGGGTCAGCAGCTTCGCCTGGTTCAGCTCCCGCACCACCGACGCCGGATCGCAGTGCCCGCCGCGTACCGCCTCCGACAACAGCCGCCGGACCGTCCCCGCGTCCGTCAGCCGCGCCACCGCGTCGGCCAGCGCGCGCGGCACCGGCGCCACCGGGACGCCCGTCGCCTGCTCGGGGTCCGGCAGCACCGCGGTGCGAACGACGTGCGCGCAGCCCGCGGAGCGCAGCCGGCGCAGCCGGGGGACCAGGACGTCGATCCGCTCCAGGGTGAGCAGCGCGGGCGAGGAGCTGAACCCGTGCAGGGTCAGCGCCGCGAGGCCCGTGATCATCGCGTCCACGTACACCGGCCGGTGCGGCTGCCCGGCGCCCGGCTGGACCGGCACGCCGGACGTCGACACCTCGCGGGCCGCGTACAGCAGCACCGCGTGCAGCCGCTCCTCGCTGGTCGGCGGTCCCGGGTGGAGCAGGAACACGCCCGGGAGGATCTGCTGCCAGGGCCCGCCGGGACGGCACTGCTCGCCAGTCTCGGCGGGCGAGACGCCGTGCGAGCGCAGCTGGGCGGCGGTCATGACGCGGCGCTGCACGTCCGAGAGGTGGCACACCGGGCGGGGGGAGGCCGGGGGGAGCGGGGTGTTGTGGTTCATGCTCCCGGCATTCCCGCCCCCGCTCCGCCCTTTAACCGCTGTTACACGCCCGTCGACAAATCCGGACAAGCTCGTCCTAAAGGACGGGTGTTCGGATGCCGAGTAGGGCCGAAACCCCCTGGTCCACCAGGTCGAAGCCGGGGGTTACGGTTCCGCCTGACCGAATTTCGTAACGGTCACCGACGGCAGAATCCCTGGCCAAAGCTGCCCGCCGAGGGCGCCCGCCCCCCGAGCGACCCGCCCGGCGTCCGCCCGAACGGCCCGCCGGCGGCGCCCGCCGACGAGCCTGCCCAAGGTGTCCGCCGACGACGCACGCGGACGACGCATGCCGAAGGCGTCCGCCGGAGAGGGCGTCCGGAGCGGTCAGCCGGCCTCGGCCCGCGCGTCACACGCCTGTCCGCGCAGCCCGCGCGCCAGGTCGTCCCACGCCTCCAGCACCAGCCGACGCAGCGCCGGCGGCGCCGAGTCGTGGGCCGCCAGCCACACGTCCGTCGCCACCAGGGTGGCCGGGGAGTCCTGGAGGGCGGGGTACAGCCCCTTGACGACGTTCATCGCGATCTGGATGGAACGCTCGGACCAGATGTGGGCGATCGAATCGAAGTACTTCTCGGCGTACGGTGCGAGCAGCTCCCGCTGCGAGGGCTGGTTGAAGCCCGCGATCGTCGCCTCCACCAGGGCGTTGGACAGCACGTCGGACTCCACCAGCTGGGCCCACGCCTGCGCCTTGACCGCCGCCGAGGGGCGGGCGGCGAGACAGCGGACCTGGTGGCGCTTGCCGGACGCCGTGTCGTCACGGGCCAGTTCTGCCGCCAGGGCGGCCTCGTCCGCGAAGCCGTGGGCCGCCAACGGCTCCAGGAACGCCCAGCGCAGCTCCTGGTCCACCTCCAGGCCGTCGACCTTCGCCGTGCCGTCCAGCAGGCCCTGGAGCAGCTCGAAGTCGGAGGCGGAGGACGCCGTCGACGCGAAGAAACGCGCCCACGCCAGCTGGTGCTCGCTGCCCGGCGCGGCCGCCCGCAGCTCCTTCAGCGCGCCCTCGGCCAGCAGTCGCTCGCCGGTCGCGCGCAGGGGCGGCGCCACGTAGTGCACCAGCGCCGACTCCGCCCACGCGTGCAGCATCTGCACCACGCCGATGTCCGACTCGCGGCCGCCGAACCGCAGCACCAGACCGATGAAGTCCCGCGCCGGCAGCAGCGCGTCCCGGGTGAGGTTCCACAGCGCCGACCAGCACAGGGCGCGGGCCAGCGGGTCGGTGAGGTCGCCCAGGTGCCCGCGCAGCGTGTCCAGTGACGTCTCGTCGAAGCGGATCTTGCAGTACGTCAGGTCCTCGTCGTTGACCAGGACCAGCTCCGGCGCCTCCCGGCCCGCCAGCTCCGTCACCACCGTCCGCGGGCCGTCGACGTCCGCCTCCACGCGCGCGTAACGCACCAGACGGCCCTGCTCCCGGCGGTACAGCCCGATCGCCACCCGGTGAGGCCGCAGCTCGGGGTGCTCCTCCGGCGCCTCCTGGAGCACCGTCAGCTCGCTGATGCGGCCCGCCGGGTCCAGCAGCACCTGCGGGGTCAGCGCGTTCACCCCGGCCGTCTGGAGCCAGGAGCGGGCCCACGCCGCCATGTCCCGCCCGCTGGTCTCGCCGAGCACCGACAGCAGGTCGCCGAGGCGCGTGTTGCCGTACGCGTGCCGCTTGAAGTAGCGCCGGGCGCCCTCCAGGAACGCGTCCTGACCGACGTAGGCCACCAGCTGCTTCAGCACCGACGCGCCCTTGGCGTAGGTGATGCCGTCGAAGTTGAGCTTGGCGTCCTGCAGGTCGCGGATGTCGGCGGTGACCGGATGAGTGGAGGGCAGCTGGTCGGCGCGGTAGGCCCACGCCTTGCGCCGGTTGGCGAAGGTGATCCAGCCGTCCGTGAAGCGGGTCGCGCCGACCAGCGCGAAGGAGCCCATGAAGTCGGCGAAGGACTCCTTCAGCCACAGGTCGTCCCACCACCGCATGGTGACCAGGTCGCCGAACCACATGTGCGCCATCTCGTGCAGGATCACGTTGGCCCGCGCCTCGTACGACGCCTGCGTCACCCTGCCCCGGAAGATGTACTCCTCCCGGAAGGTCACCAGGCCCGGGTTCTCCATCGCCCCCAGGTTGTACTCGGGCACGAACGCCTGGTCGTACTTGCCGAAGGGGTAGGGGTAGTCGAAGTGGTCGTGGAAGAAGTCCAGGCCCTGCTTGGTGACCAGGAAGACGTCGTCGGAGTCGAAGTGGGGGGCCAGCCCCCTGCGGCACAGCGCGCCCAGCGGGATCTCCAGCCGGGTGCCGTCCTCGAGCACCCGCTCGTAGGAGTCCGTGACGTAGTGGTACGGCCCCGCGACCACGCACGTGATGTACGTCGAGATGGGCTTCGTCTCCGCGAAGCGCCACACCCCGTCGGCGCGCTCGCCCACTCCGTTGCTCCACACGACCCACTCCTCGGGCGCCCGCACCTCGAACCGGAAGGGCGCCTTGAGGTCGGGCTGCTCGAAGTTGGCGAAGACCCGGCGCGAGTCGGCCGGCTCGTACTGGGTGTAGAGGTAGACCTCGCCGTCCTCGGGGTCGACGAAGCGGTGCAGGCCCTCGCCGGTACGGGAGTAGGCGCACTGCGCGTCGACGACCAGCTCGTTCTCCGCGGCCAGGTCCTCCAGCAGGACCCGCGCGCCGTCGAAGACCTGACCGGGGTCCAGATCACGGCCGTTGAGGGTGACCGCGGTCACCCTCGGCGCGACGAGGTCCGCGAAGCTCGACGCGCCCGGCTCGTTGCAGCGGAACCGGATCGTGGTGACCGAGCGGAAGGTGCGCGGACCCTCCCCGTCCCACTCGTCCATCGCCGACCGCACGTCGAGGGACACGTCGTACCCGTCGACGGACAGCAGGGCGGCCCGCTCCCGGGCCTCGTCGCGGGACAGGTTCTCACCGGGCACGGGCGCTTCTCCCTCAGAGGTGGTCGATACGGCTGATCAGGACCGATCCTGCCACGCGCACCTGACACAGACCGTCGGGAATGGGGTGGGCGGGGTCGGTGTTGCCCGGGGAAACACCGCGTTCCGAGGAGACCCATGTCCGAGACCGCCACCGCCGGCAAGACTCCCGTCGACTTCTGGTTCGACCCGCTGTGCCCCTGGGCCTGGATGACCTCCCGTTGGGTCCTGGAGGTCGAGAAGGTCCGGAACATCGAGGTCCGCTGGCACGTGATGAGCCTCGCCGTCCTCAACGAGGACAAGATCGACGAGCTCCCGGAGGAGTACCGGGAGATGCTCGAGACGCACGCCTGGAAGCCGGTGCGCGTGGTGACCGCCGCCTGGCAGAAGCACGGCGCCGACGTCCTCGGCCCGCTCTACACCGCGCTCGGCACCCGCTTCCACAACAACGGCGAGGGCCCGACCCTGGAGGCCATCGCCGGCGCGCTCGCGGACGCCGGCCTGCCCGCCGACCTCGTCGACTACGCCGAGCAGAAGGACTTCGAGTTCGAGGCCGAGCTGCGCGCCTCCCACAAGGAGGGCATCGACAAGGTCGGCCAGGACGTCGGTACCCCGGTCATCGCCGTGCCCGGCCCCGACGGTGAGCAGCTGGCCTTCTTCGGACCCGTCGTCACCCCCGCCCCGAAGGGCGAGGAGGCGGCCCGCCTGTGGGACGGCACCCTCGCGGTCGCCTCCGTGCCGGGCTTCTACGAGATCAAGCGCACCCGCACCAAGGGCCCCGACTTCAGCAACCTGTAGCCGGCGCCCGGGCAGCACCCTGTCGATGACCTGTCAGAGCTCCTCCGGCAGGGTGGCGCCCACCTTCCAGTTGTCCTTGCGCTGCACCCGGCGGCAGCCGTCCTTCGCGCAGCGCTGGTAGGCCGCCGCCACGAAGACCTCGTTCTTGCGCAGCGTCGGCCGCAGCACCTCCTCGGCCGCCGCGCTCTCCGCCCCGCTCACCAGGTTCCGGAAGTCCTGCATGGTGTCGTCGCAGTTCGGGCACCGCACATACGCCATCAACGCCTCCTCGGTGGACGACCTCGGCCGCCGACGGCACCGGACGACGCGCCGTGCGGGCCGGGAAGGCGTCCATGATGCCCCCGGCCGGCCGCCACGGCTCCCGCCACGCGCGCACGAACCCGTGAAACGGCCTGATCGGTGAGTGGGAGCGGCCGACCGGACGTATCCGCCCCAACGGCAGACGGCAGACGGCAGACGGCCGGCAGAGGGTTCGCCGCCGCCGGTCCGCGGCGGCCCGCGGCGTTCCGGTCGGACCAGGTCGGGCACCCCGGGTCTTCGCCCGGCCGGACGGCGGTGCCCGGGTGACATCCGTGGGGAGGGATCGGACACGGCGCTCGTGTCGTTCCCCGCGCCCCGCGCCCCGCGCCCATGCCCAGCGCCCCGCGCCCCGTAGACCATCCGTGCCCCACGACGTCGCCCCGCCGGGCTGCTTCCGCGGCCACCCCTACGGCGCCCACCACGCGAGTGTCCGCTCGGCGGCGCTCCGTTCCTTCGGTGCCGGCCGGGACGAGTGCCCGCCGGGCTGCTTCCGCGGCCGGTCCGTTCTCGTCGGCATCGGCCGGCGGGACGGACCGGCGAATCCCCCACGTGATGCCACGTGGGGGATTCGCCGGGGAAGCGGGGCCGCTCAGGCCCTCGCGCGCGTGCGCTGCCAGGCGTAGCCGACGGCCGCCAGGGCCAGCGTCATCCCGCCCGTCGAGTACAGCTGCACCCGCGTGTCGGGCTCCCGCGCCATCAGCACGAACACCGTCACCATCCCGGCCAGCGCGATCCACGTCAGCACCGGGAACGCCCACATCCGCACGACCAGCCTCTCGGGCGCCTCGCGCTCCAGCCGGCCGCGCAGCCGCAGCTGCGACACGGCGATGAAGATCCAGACGACCAGGATGACCGCGCCGATCATGTTCAGCAGCCAGGGGAAGACGTCGTCCGGCCGCCAGTAGCTGAGCAGGACGCACACGAAGCCGAAGGCGCAGGACGCGAGGACCGCGATCCTCGGGACGCCGCCCGACACCCGGCCCAGCGCCTTCGGACCCTGCCCGCGCTCCACCAGCGAGTAGGCGATGCGCGAGGAGCCGTAGATGTTGGCGTTCATCGCCGACAGCAGCGCGGCCAGGACGACCACGTTCATCAGCTGGCCGGCGCCCGGGATGCCGAGCTGGTCGAGGGCGGCGACGTACGGGCCCTTCGCCACGACCTCCTCGGAGTTCCAGGGGACGAGGGTGACGATGACCGCCATCGAGCCGATGTAGAACAGCGCGATGCGCCACATCGCCGTGCGCACGGCGCTCGCCACCCCGCGCACCGGGTCCTGCGACTCGGCCGCCGCGATGGTGACGGTCTCCAGACCGCCGTAGGCGAACACCGAGGCGAGGAGCCCGACGACCAGGCCCTCGCCGCCGTTGGGCAGGAAGTCGGTCAGGTGCGAGGCGCCGGGGGAGTCGGTGCCGGGCAGCAGCCCGGCGATCGCCAGCACGCCCAGGACGAGGAACAGGGTGATCGCGCCGACCTTCAGTGCCGCGAACCAGAACTCGAACTCGCCGAAGTTCTTCACCGCGGCCAGGTTCGCCCCGCAGAAGACCACCATGAACAGCGCCACCCACGCCCACTCGGGCGTGCCCGGCAGCCAGCCGGTGACGATCTTCGCGGCGCCGATGCCCTCCAGGCCGACGGCCGTGCAGAGCAGCACCCAGAAGGACCAGCCCGCGGTGAAGCCCGCCCACGGTCCGATCGCCCGCTCGGCGTGCGCCGAGAACGAGCCCGACGACGGGTACGCGGCCGACATCTCGCCCAGCATCCGCATCACCAGCATCACGAGGACACCGGAGAGGGCGTAGGCGAGGACGATCGACGGGCCGGCGGCGGCGATGCCCGCCCCGGAGCCGACGAACAGGCCCGCGCCGATGACGCCGCCGAGGGCGATCATCGACAGATGGCGCTGCTTGAGACCGTGGGACAGGGTGGCGTCCGGCTCCCGGGGAGCCTGGGCGGTGGTGCTGGGCATGGGCGCGGCTCGTCCAATGCGTAGAGGGCAAAAACGTCCACAGTCTGGGCGGCCCCTCCGCTCGCACGGAGGGGCCGCCCAGCATCCGGACACCTCGGACACGGTACGTGTCTACGCCGCCACGGACGTGTAGTGCGCCGCGTCCCCCTCCACCGACCAGCTCTCCTTGCCCTCGACGCCCACCGGCACGTCACCGGCGACGGTCACCCGGTGCAGACGGCGCGGCAGCCGGTCGTAGTTGTCGACGGCGTAGTGCTGGGTGATGCGGTTGTCGAAGACCACGAGCTGGTTCGGTGACCAGCGGTGGCGCAGCACGTTCTCCGGCCGCGTCACGTACGACTGGAGCAGGTCCAGGACCCTGCGCGACTCGCCCACCGACAGCCCGACGATCCGCTGCGCGAACCCCCCGATGAACAGCCCGCGTTCACCGGTCAGCGGGTGCACGCGCACCACGGGGTGGGCGGTGCGGTACGTGATGGACGTGAACCGGGCGCGCTGGGCGGCCCGCGCCTCGTCGATGTCCTCCGGGGGCACCGCGTAGTCGTGGTCGTTGGTGTGCTCCGCCCACAGTGTGTCCGCGAAGCGCCGCAGCGGTTCCGGCAGCTGCCGGTAGGCCGCGGCCGCGTCGGCGATCAGCGTCTCGCCGCCGTACGGCGGGAGCGTGATGCTGCGCAGGGTGCTGACCTGCGGCGGGTTCAGGACGAAGGTGACGTCGGTGTGCCAGTGGTTGGCGCTGCCCTGCTCGCTGTCGACCGGCAGCACGTTCGGGACGCCGTCGACGGCGGGCACCGTCGGGTGGGCGGTGGTGAGGTCGCCGAAGTGGCGGGCGAAGGCCTGCTGGCCCTCGTCGTCGAGGTCTACGTCGTCGAAGACCAGCGCCCTGTGCGTGTTGAGGGCGGCGCGCAGGGCGGTGACCGTGTCGTCGTCGAGCGGTTTCGCGAGGTCGACGCCGAGGACGTGGGCGCCGATGTGCGCGGTGACCTTGCGGATGTCGAGCGTCATGGGACGGTCCTTTCACAGCTCCGGACAACAGGGGAGGCCGAGCCGGGCTCCCCTGTTGTCCGGAGCTCTCAGACTCGGGCGGGTGCGGGCGTGACGTACTGGTTGGCGGGGCGCGGCAGGCCGTAGCGCTCGCGCAGGGTCTGCCGGGGGCCGTACTCGGTGCGCAGCAGGCCACGGGCGCGCAGGATCGGAACGACATGGTCGACGAAGGCGTCGAGACCGGAGGGCAGGACCGCGGGCATGATGTTGAAACCGTCGGCGGCGCCCCGTGTGAACCACGTCTCGATCGTGTCGGCGACCTGCTCGGGCGTCCCCGCGACGGTGAGGTGCCCGCGCCCGCCGCCGAGCCGCCCGATCAGCCGCCGCACGGTGAGACGCTCGCGCCGGGCCAGCTCCACCACGAGGGTGTAGCGGCTCCTGGCGCCCTCGATGGCGTCCTCCGGCGGCAGGTCGGCGGGCAGCCGCGCGTCCAGTTCGAGGGTGCCGGCCGGAAGGTGCAGCAGCCGCTCCAGGTGGGCCACGCCGTGCGTGTGCACGATGTGCTCCTCCAGAACCCGCTCGCCGGCCCGCGCCTCGGCCTCCGTGGAACCGACCACCGGCACGATCCCGGGCAGCACCTTGACGTGGTCGGCGTCGCGGCCGGCCGCGACCGTACGGGACTTCAGGTCGGCGTAGAAGGCCTGTGCGTCCTCGAGGGTCTGCTGCGCGGTGAACACCGCCTCCGCGTGGCGCGCCGCGAACGCCTTGCCGTCCTCCGAGGAGCCGGCCTGCACCAGCAGCGGGTAACCCTGCGGCGACCGCGGCACGTTGAGGGCGCCCTCGACCCGGAAGTACGTGCCCCGGTGCCGGGGCGGGTGGATCTTCGCGTCGTCGCCCCAGACGCCGGCCGCCTTGTCGGCGACGATCGCGTCGTCCTCCCAGCTGTCCCACAGCTTGAGGGCCACGTCGAGGAACTCGGCGGCACGGGCGTACCGCTCGGCGTGGGCGGGCTCGGCGTCCAGCCCGAAGTTGCGGGCGGCCTCCACCCCGGCGGTCGTGACGACGTTCCAGCCCGCCCGGCCACCGCTGACGATGTCCAGCGAGGCGAACTTCCGGGCCAGGTTGAAGGGGGAGTTGTAGGACGTGGAGGCGGTGGCGATCAGCCCGATGTGCTCGGTCGCCGTCGCCAGCGCCGTCAGCAGCGTCAACGGCTCCAACGCACCGGCCGGACGCTGGGCGACGCTGTTCCACAACTGAGGCCCGTCGGCGAGGAACAGCGAGTCGAAGGTGCCGCGCTCGGCGATCCGCGCCAGGCGGACGTAGTGCTCGAGCTCCACGTGCGCGTACGGGTCGCTCTCCGGGAGCCGCCAGGACGCCTCGTGGTGGCCGGTGTTCATCAGGAAGGCGTTGAGGTGGAGCTTTCTCACGGTCATCGGTGGTCCTCCGTGACGCCCAGCGCGCCCAGCAGCCGTTCCCGGTACGTGCCGAGCAGCGGGTCCCGGTACGAGCGCGGGTGCGGGCGGTCGATGGTCAGGTCGAGGCCGATCCGGCCGTGGTCGAGGACGAGGACGCGGTCGGCGAGCACGATCGCCTCGTCCACGTCGTGGGTGACGAGCAGCACGGAGGGCCGGTGCCGCTCCCACAGCTCGCGCAGCAGGGTGTGCATCCTGATGCGGGTGAGTGCGTCGAGGGCGCCGAACGGCTCGTCGGCGAGGAGCAGTTCGGGTTCGCGCACCAGGGAGCGGGCCAGGGCGGCGCGCTGGGCCTCACCGCCGGACAGTTCGCCGGGCCAGGCCCGCTCCCGCCCGGCGAGTCCCACCTCGGCGAGGGCCTCGCGGCCCTTGCGCTCGGCCTGCGCGCCGTCGAGCCCCAGCAGCACGTTGGCCAGCACCCGCCGCCAGGGCAGCAGCCGGGAGTCCTGGAAGACCACCGACACCCGCTCGGGGGCCGTGAGCCGGCCGCTGCCGGTGACCTCGTGGTCCAGTCCCGCGACCGCCCGCAGCAGCGTGCTCTTGCCGGATCCGCTGTGCCCCAGCAGCGCGACGAACTGGCCGGCGGGGATGTCCAGGTCGATGCCGTCGAGCACGGTACGGCCCTCGAAGGACCGGGTGAGCCCGCGGAGCCGGACGGCGGGACGGGTCAGTTGTTCAGTGTGCGGCGCCACGACAGCACCCTCCGTTCGACGAGACGGACCGCGCTGTCGGAGATCAGGCCGAAGACGCCGTAGACGACCAGGCCGACGAGGATGACGTCCGACTGGCCGTAGTTCGTGGCCTGGAACATCATGTAGCCGAGGCCGCTGGTGGCGTTGATCTGCTCCAGGACGACCAGGCCGAGCCACGAGCCGGTGACACCGAGCCGCAGCCCCACGAAGAAGCCGGGCAGCGCGCCCGGGACGACGATCTCCCGGATGAAGCGCGGCCTGGACAGACCCTGCACCTCGGCGAGCTCCACGAACCGGTGGTCGATGCCGGACAGCGCGGCATGCGTGTTGAGGTAGATCGGGATGTAGACGACGATCGCGATGATCGCGATCTTGAAGGTCTCGCCGATGCCCAGCCACAGGATGAACAACGGGATGAGACCGAGGGTGGGGATGGCCCGGTTGAGGTTGACCGTCCCGTCGATCAGGGCCTCGCCGGTGCGGGTGAGCCCGGACGCCAGCGCGAGCACGACCCCGGCGGTCAGACCGATCGCGAAGCCGTAGCCGGCCCGCTCCAGCGAGGTGAGGACGTCGGTGGTGAGCGTCCCGTCCGTCCACAGGTGGACGCCGGTCCTCAGGACCGTCCAGGGCGCCGGGATCGCGGCGGGGTCGAGCTGTCCGGCGGCGGAGGCGGCCGCCCACAGCGCGAGCAGCAGCAGCGGGCCGGTGAGCCGGGCTGCGGGCAGCCGCCTGCCCGGGGACAGGGACCGGCGCCGGCGCGGCCGGTCGTCGCGGTCGACGGCGACGGGGGCCGCCGTGGTCAGGATGGTGGTCATGGGAACGTCACTTCCGGTACTCGGCGGGTACGGACCGGGCCGCGATGCCCTCGAAGCGGTGGTCGAAGAGGACGCCGACGTCGAACTTCCTCACGAAGCCGCCCTCCGCGAGCAGATCGGCGGTCTCCTGCTCCCACGCGATGGCCTCGGACCAACTCGGCGGGAAGAGCGGCTTGTTGGCGAGCGCGCTGATCGACTTCGCCTGGGCGGGGGACAGGTTCTGCGTCTTGACGTAGAACTCCTCGTTCCAGACGTCCGGGTTCTCGTACTGCCAGACCTGGCCCTGCGCCCACTGCGGGATGTACGCGGCGATCGCCGCCGCCTGGGCCCGGTCGTTCAGCACCGACACCGGCGCCCACAGCAGGTTGAGCAGGTCGACGACATCGGTGGTGATCGTGCGGGCCCCCTCGGCCCGGTACTGCTGGAGGTAGGCGGGCGACTGCTGGTTGCCGAGCGGGGCGACGTCCACCTGGCCCGACTGCAGGGCGGTGAGGAACTGGTTGCTGGTCAGCGGCACGAGGTCCACGTCGTCGTAGGCCAGCCCCGCCTGCTTCAGCGCCCGCAGCAGGACCACGCCCTGCGCCTGCCCCTGCGAGAAGGCGAGCTTCTTCCCCCGGAAGCCGTCGACGTCCGTGATGTCGCTGCCGGGCTTCGTGGCGAAGACGTAGTTCGGCCTGCGCGTGACGTTGATCGCGACGATCTTCGCGTCGAAACCCTGGAAGTGGGCCTGGATCGGCGGGATCCCCGCGTTGTTGGCCAGGTCGAGGGAGTGCGCGCGGAAGGCGTTGATGACGTCCGGGCCGGCCCCGATGTTCAGCCAGCTCGACACCGTGAACGGCAGCTTCGGCAGACCCGCCAGCCTGAACTGGAGCTGCTGGGTGTTCTGGAAGGACGCGATCTTCAGGCTGGTGCCCGGCGGCACCTTGTCGGCGAGCGGCGCCGTGGAGGCCCCCTCGGCGCCGGTGGCCGCGCTGCTCTCGGCGCAGCCGCTGAGGCCGGCCACCCCGGCGGCGGCACCGAGCAGCGAGGCGAGGAAGAAGCGCCGGTCGACACCGGGCGCACGGGAAGCAGGCATGGGAGGACCCCCTGGGAAAAGCGGCGGAAATACCGTGGAAAGGTCGCAGAAAGGCTGCGGAAACGCCGCGGACAGGCTGCGGTGTAAGCGGGTGGCAGGACGCGCGGAATTCAGGGCGCGGGCAGGGCCCGGGAAAAGGAACTCACGCGGGAGAAGCCGGGGAGAAGGGCGCGCTCCCGGCGCGCCGGGGCGTCAGCAACAGAAGGTGCGACAGCTCATGGGGACGATGTTCCAGGTCACGCTCGACTCCTGTCAACATTCCGAGTTTCTGAATTAAGTCGACTGAGGTGACACGGTGAGCGGATCGCGGTAGAGCACGTCCAGGGCCACCGCGCCGCCCGCCACGGCCAGCACGGAATCCGGGAAACTCGTCGGCGTCACCGACGCGGCGCGCGCCGGCCCGACCTCCTCGCGCAGCGCGGCCAGGCAGTCCTCCCGGAACATCGCCCCCACCTCGGTGACGACCACCCGCTCCGGGTTGAGCACGTCCAGCAGCAGTGCCGCCGCCCGCCCCACCGTCCGTGCCCGCTCCCGCAGCAGCCGCGCGGCCACCGCGTCGCCGTCGGCCGCCGCCGCGACCACGTGCATCGGGTTCGCCCCCTCGATCACCCCGGCCTCCCGGGCCCGCCGGCACAACGTGCGCTCGCCCAGCTCCGCCTGGAGGCAGCCGGTCCGCCCGCAAGCGCACGGCTCGACCCCGCCGGCCAGCGGCAGATGCGCGATGCTGCCGGACTGCGACCGCGGCCCGTGGTGGACCTCGTCATGGGTGGCGAACGCCGCGTCGACGACATCGCCCACGAACAGGTGCAGCAGACTGCGGCTGCCGCGCGCCCGCCCGAACAGCCGCTCCGCGTTGACCAGCGCCCGCGCATGCCCGTCCACCTGGACCGGCAGCCCGGTGCGCGCAGCGACCGTCGCCCGCACCGGCACCTCCCGCCAGCCCAGCAGCGGATGCTCCACCACCGTCCCCGAGTCCCGGTCGACCCAGCCGCCCACGGCCACGCCCACCCCCAGGGGCCGGCGCCCCGGCGCCCCCGCCAACAGCGCGTCCAGCCCGTCGGCGGCCCGCCCCAGCACCTCGTCCGGATCGGTCCCCCGGTGCCTCGACTCCCGCCGCGCCACCACCCGCCCGCGCAGGTCGAGCAGCGCGACCGTGGTGTACGGCACGGCCACGTGCACCCCGCCCACCACGAACCGCCCGTCGTCCAGGTCCACCGGGACGTGCGGCCGGCCGACGCCGTTGCTGCGCCGCGGCGCAGCCGACTCCCGCACCAATCCCAGCGCGGCGAGCCGGGAGCAGTGGTCGGTGACCGACGCCGGGGACAGCCCGGTCAGGCGGGCGATGGTGCTGCGCGCGACCGGCCCGTGCTCCAGCACGGACCGCAGGACCACGCTGGCGCTGGTGCGCCGCCGGTCGCTGTCCGCGATCCGGGGAACGGGGGACGGGGCAGGCAGGGGAGCTGTTGCGGTACGGGACATGGGAACTTCCTCGGGGCCGGGCCGACACTGCGCCGTCTTCGTCCGTGCGGGACGTCTCGGAGGCGGCGTGCCGGACCGGCCGGCCGCCTCACACCGGACGGCGACAGGCGGCAGCGCCCACGCGTCGCAGGTCGACGTGGCGACGCGACGAGAAGTTCCGGGCCTGGGCAACCATGCGCCCGAAGCTAGCAAAGCGGCCCATGGCTGCCCAGACGGCGACCGACGGGCGAGACGGCCCCCGTCCACGCCCCGGCCGCGATTGGCGAAACCCTATAGACGCCCCTCACCCCTTCCTCGTATCCCGTGCCACGCCACCTGGGTGACCAGGGTCACGTCGTACCGGGTGTAACGCCCATCCTTTGTCCGGAGCCCACCACACCACCGAACAGCCGTTTGTCGACCACTGACGGTGATCGGCCCGCACACCCTGGGATAGCGTCACCGTGTCCCCGTACCGTCCGACCCCCGCGGAGTCCCCATGAGCACCGCCGCCGCCACCCCCGTCCGCACCGGACAGGTCCTCGCCGACCTGATCCCGGCCTCCCGCGTCAGGGACGCCGCGCTCGTGCTCGGCGGTGCCGCGCTCACCGGCCTCGCCGCCCAGATCGTGGTCCCCGTCCCCGGGTCCCCGGTGCCGGTGACCGGCCAGACCTTCGCCGCGCTGCTCGTCGGCACGGCCCTGGGCGCCGGCCGCGGCTTCCTCGCCCTCGCTGTCTACGCCCTGGCCGGCATCGCGGGCGTCCCGTGGTTCGCCGCCGGCACCTCCGGCGCCACCGCCCCCTCCTTCGGCTACATCCTCGGCATGATCCTCGCCTCCACCGTCGTCGGTGCCCTGGCCCGTCGTGGTGCGGACCGCACGGTGTGGCGCACGGCGGGCGCGATGCTGGTGGGCGAGGCGATCATCTACGTGATCGGCGTCCCCTACCTGGCCTACGCCGCCGACCTCTCCGCGTCCGCCGCGATCGCGGCCGGCCTCACCCCGTTCCTCATCGGTGACGCCCTCAAGGCGGCCCTGGCGATGGGCCTCCTGCCGACGGCCTGGAAGTTCGCCGACCGCTGAGATTCCGCCGCGCCGGACTCCCCGCGGGGGAGCGCGTTCGCCGGGGGCCGCACGAGACGCGGCCCCCGGCGACTGTCTCTGCGGTGCGGCGCGGTGCCGTACGGCCGACCGGGTCGCCGGTCGGCCGTACGGCCGTCCTCCCTCGCCACCGAGCCGGCCACCCGGACCCTCGTCACACCCGTGCACAGGCTGATCCGGCGGCCGTTCAGCCGTCCGTCCGCTCCGGGCGCCGCCGGGACCACCGGGTTCGTCGTCCCGAACGGCACCGGACCCTGCTGCCGGAACCGGCTGGTCCCGTCCTGGCTCTGCACGGGCAGACAGACTTTTCCGGTCCTGCCGAGATCGAAGGAACTCGGCAGGCGCGGAGAATTCGGGAAGCGCGGAGAATTCAGGAGGCGCGGAGAATTCAGGAGAGTCGCGGGAAACCCGGGGGCTACGGGAAATCCGAGGGATACGAGGACCGGCGGTGTTCCCGGTCTTCCGGTGGCAGGCCGCTACCGGCTGGCAGAAAGCACCGGCAAAAGGGGAATGGGACGGGTGTGGCGGGCCGCCGACGACATGCTCGACCGGCAGGTCGCCGTCAGGAAAATGCGCATCGACGGCCACGGCACGAGGACGCACCCGCCGCGAACGCACCCTGGGCGAGGCCAGGGCCACCGCCCGCATCGACCGCCCCCGCGTCGTCCGCGTCCACGACGTCGCGACGAGGGCGAAGGCCTGTCGACCGGCGTGGAGTCGGTCGCCGGCTGCGCAGGTACCAGCAGGCCAAGGGCAGCTTCACCGTCCTGTGAGCCGGTGCTGCGGCGGTACGCGAAGGGGGGCCCGCACAAGGCGGGCCCCCCGACGAGCCGACCGGCCGGGAAACAGGCCGGGTGCGGGACGGCTACTCGACGGAGTCCTCGACCCCACCGGAGACGGCCGGCGCCGGCGCGCCGCCCTTCACCCGGTTCTTCACCAGGGCGATGACCAGGACGACGGCGGCGACGAGCAGCGACAGCAGAACGGTCGAGCGGCCGTCGTGCTCGGTGTCGGTCAGCATGTAGCCGAGCACGAACACGATCAGCGCGGCGGTGGCCCAGGTCAGGTACGGGTACAGCCACATCCGGACGACGAGCTTCTCCGGCGCCTCGGCCTGGATGATCTTCCGCATGCGCAGTTGCGAGAAGCAGATGACGAGCCACACGAACAGGGCGACGGCACCGCTGGAGTTGACCAGGAAGAGGAAGACGGAGTCGGGGAACTTGTAGTTGAAGAACACCGCGACGAACCCGAAGACCACCGAGGCGATGATCGCCGCCATCGGCACGCCACGGCTGGTCGTGCGGGCGAACGCCTTGGGCGCGTCCCCGCGCTCACCGAGCGAGAAGGCCATGCGGGAGGCGGTGTACAGCCCCGAGTTGAGACAGGACAGCACGGACGTCAGCACGATGAAGTTCATGATCTGACCGGCGTGGGCGATGCCGAGGGAGTCCAGGGCGGCGACGTAGGAACCCTTCTCCTTGATGGAGGGGTCGTTCCACGGCAGCAGCGCCACGACGACGAAGATCGAACCGAGGTAGAAGACGGCGATGCGCCAGATGATGCTGTTGGTCGACTTCGTGACGGCCCGCTGCGGGTCCTCCGACTCGCCGGCCGCCAGGGTGGCGATCTCGCTGCCCATGAAGGAGAAGACGACGAGCAGCACACCGGTGAGGATGGCGCCGGCCCCGTGGGGCAGGAAGCCGCCGTGGTCGACGAGGTTGCCGATGCCCGCCTTCTCGCTGTCGACGCCCGGCAGCACACCGAAGACGGCGAGCCCGCCGACGACGATGAACGCGCCGATGGCCACGACCTTGATCCCGGCGAACCAGAACTCGAACTCGCCGTACGACCCGACGGAGACCAGGTTGGTGGCGGTCAGCACCACCATCACGATGAGCGCCCACCCCCACTGCGGGACGGCCGGTATCCACGACTCGAGGATCGCGGCCCCGGCGGTGGCCTCCACGGCCAGCACGACGACCCAGAAGAACCAGTACAGCCAGCCGATGGTGAACCCGGCCCACGGGCCGAGCGCCCGGTCGGCGTGCGCGGAGAACGAACCGGAGGTCGGGTTGGCCGCCGACATCTCTCCGAGCATCCGCATCACCAGCACCACGAGCGTGCCGACGAGGGCGTAGGAGAGGAGGATGCCGGGTCCGGCGGTGGCGATGCCGGAGCTGGAGCCGACGAACAACCCGGCCCCGATGACACCGCCGATGGCGATCATCGACAGGTGACGGTTCTTGAGTCCCGCCTGGAGTCCGGAACCGGGATCACCGGTGTTTCCGGGGCCGTTGTCGGCCTTCGTCAAGGTCGGCTGCGAGGTCATGGATGGAATTCCTTTGCGCCGCGTGAGGTCCTGCCCCGTACGAGCGGTGTACGGGTGATGACGTGGGGATGAGTGGGGGGTGTACGAGCCGGTCCAGTGAATCGGAGGCCCAGGAATTCGGAAACCTTTGATTCCGGATTGTTACCTGAGCTTTTCCTGAGGTTCTGTTGATTCGCTCACGCTTTTCGGGCACGGCACCCCGGGCTGCTACCCGGAGACCCCCGTGTCACACTCATCCCATGCGCGTGTATCTCGGCTCGGACCATGCCGGCTTCGAACTCAAGAACCACCTCGTCGAATGGCTGAAGGCGGCGGGTCACGACCCGGTCGACTGCGGCCCCCACATCTACGACGCCCAGGACGACTACCCGCCCTTCTGCCTCCGCGCCGCGGAGCGGACGGCCGCGGACGCCGACTCCCTCGGCATCGTGATCGGCGGCTCGGGCAACGGCGAGCAGATCGCCGCCAACAAGGTCAAGGGCGTCCGCGCCGCCCTCGCCTGGAGCGAGGAGACGGCCGCCCTCGGCCGCCAGCACAACAACGCCAACGTCGTCGCGGTCGGCGCCCGCATGCACACCCAGGACGAGGCGACGAAGTTCGTCGAGGCCTTCCTCGCCACCCCGTTCTCCGGCGACGAACGCCACATCCGCCGCATCGACATGCTGACCGCCTACGAAACCACCGCCGACCTCCCCCCGATCCCCCCGCACCACCCCCAGCAGTAACCCGCCCGCGGCGGGCGGACCCTTGCAGCGCCCGCCCCTGGGCTGCGGCGTCCCGGCGCACAGCGGTGACGTCGCAGCGGCGCAGCCGACGTGGGGCGGAGCCCCGGTTCTCCCTTCGTCCCACCGAGTCCGGTGGTGGGGCGCGGAGCCGGGGCGCAGGGACGCGGAGCCGGGGCGCAGGGGTGCGGAGCCCCGGCCGGGGGCCGGGACGGAGACCCAGAGGCTCCGTCCGCCATGACCGACCGAGTCGGGTGGGCCGGTGGGCAGGCCCCGGGGGCAGACCCCGCAACCCCCGCCTCGCGGCCGACGGCACAATGGACGGAGCCCCGCCCCCTGCCCCGCCCCCGGAGGACCCCGTGCCAGAGGGCCACACCATCCACCGCCTGGCCCAGGACTACGCCGCCCGCTTCTCCGGCCGAGCCCCGCACGTGACCAGCCCTCAGGGCAAGTTCTCCGACGCCGCCGCCCTCCTCACCGGCACCCCCCTCACCCGTACCGAGGCCCACGGCAAACACCTCTTCCTGGGGTTCGGTGACGCCGACCCGCACGAGACGCTCGACCTGTGGGTCCACATCCACCTCGGCCTCTTCGGCAAGGTCGCCTTCGGTGACGCCCCCGCACCCCCGCCCACCGACACCGTCCGCCTCCGCCTCGCGGACCGCACCGCCTACGTCGACCTGCGCGGCCCCACGACCTGCGCCCTGATCACCGACGCCGAGAAGCAGGCGATCCACGACCGCCTCGGTCCGGACCCCCTCCGCGCGGACGCCGACCCCGAGGCGGCCTACCACCGCATCTCCCGCAGCCGGACGACGATCGCCGCCCTTCTCATGGACCAGAAGGTCATCGCGGGCGTCGGCAACGTGTACCGCGCCGAGGTCCTCTTCCGGCACGGCATCGACCCCTACCGTCCGGGCAGGGACATCACCCCCACTCAGTGGAGGGCGATCTGGTCGGACCTGGTGGCCCTCATGCGCGAGGGCGTCCGCAACAACCGCATCGACACGGTCCGCCCCGAGCACACCCCGGAGGCGATGGGCCGCCCGCCCCGCGTCGACGACCACGGCGGCGAGGTCTACGTGTACCGCCGCACGAACCTGCCCTGCCACCTCTGCGGCACAGACGTCCGCACCGCGGACCTGGCGGCCCGCAACCTCTTCTGGTGCCCGACCTGCCAGAAGCCCTGACGCTCGCCAACGGCCCGGCCCCGCCGGGGACCCCGCCCTGCCCCCGCCGGCGACCCCGCCCCGACCCCGTCAGGACCTGTCCTGACCTCGCCCTGTCCCCGCCGGCGGTCTCACGCTGCCCCCGCCGGCGATCCCGCCCCGACCCCGTCAGGACCTGCCCTGACCTCGCCCTGTCCCCGCCGGCGGTCTCACGCTGCCCCCGCCGGCGATCCCGCCCCGACCCCGTCAGGACCTGCCCTGACCTCGCCCTGCCCCCGCCGGCGGTCTCACGCTGCCCCCGCCGGCGATCCCGCCCCGACCCCGTCAGGACCTGCCCTGACCTCGCCCTCTCCCCGCCGGCGATCTCACCCTGCCCCCGCCGGCGACCCTGACCACCAACGGCAGCTCTCCCGACCGGCAACGGTCAGGACTCCTGGCCACCCCTCAGAACCCGTGCGGCATCCAGGCCGCCCGCAGCCCCGGCCCGAACGCCACCGCCGCCTCCGCCAACGCCCCCCGCCGCAGTTCCCGCACCAGCCCGGCCGCCGCGAGCGACCCGAGGCTCACCCCGCCGAGATACGCCGACCCCAACTCCCGTACCGACACGACGAGATCGGCGGGGTCCGTCGTCCGCGCGCAGCTCGCCCCCTTCGTGTCCCCGCTCAGCCGCCAACGCCCCGCGTTCCACGGGCAGAAGGCGTCCTCGACCTCCAACACCACCTCCACGGGCGCCTGGTACGTCCGCGCCTCCAGCGCTGCCCCGACGTCCACCAGCCGCACGTGCAACGCGTCGCGCACCCGCAGCTGACACCGCCGGATGTCGGAGACCAGATGCCGCCACCCCTCGTCGACGGGCCGCCCCCGCACCTTCAACGAACTCGTGAGGTCGATCCCGAACAGGAAGCGCCACAGCGCCGCCTCCGCCACCGCGTCCACCGCGGCCAGGTCCTGGAGCAGCACCTGCCCGTTGTGCCCGGCGTGCGACCACCGTGGTTCGACCCGGAAACGGGCGTACCCGACGACCTCCCCGTCCCGCTCGCCGACCACGCACTGCAACGGCGACGCCTCACCGCGCTTGCTCGCCGGGTCCAGCACCCCCAGCCGCTCCCACCCCGGCCGGCGCGCCAGCATCCCGGGCCGCAGCGGCACGGTCCGCGCGTACACCGCCTCGCACGGGGCGAGGAGGTCGACGGGATCGGCGTACCGCAGCCGTACGTCGTCCGTGCCGTCCGGGACGGACAGCCGCACCCGCCCGGTGTCGATCTCGGCGTGCAGTCCGAAGGTCGCCGTGCCGTACCCGAACCGCCCGTAGATGCCGGGCTCGGAGGCGGTGAGGACCGCCAACGGCTCGCCCCACGCGCGGACGTCGTCCAACTGCCGCCGCATCATCGACGTCAGCACCCCGCGCCGCCGGTGCGTGGCGGCAACGGAGACCATCGTCACGCCCGCCGCCGGCACCGACGCCCCGCCGGGCACCGTCAGGCGGAAGTCGAACGCCCCGGCGGTGCCGACCACCTCGTCCCCGTCCCACGCCCCGAGGGACCGCTCGCACGGGGTGAGCCCCTTCCATAGCTCACGTTCCTCCGCCGCCTCCTCGACCCCGCCGAAGGCCCGCAGCAGAACGCCGTACCACCTGTCCCAGTCATCCGGCCGCAGGACCCGCAGGTCCGCCGCGAAGGAACCCTTCCGGTCGGTCACCTCAGTCGTCATGGATCCATGCCTAGCAGCCCAATGCGGGACGAGCCAGGGAATTTCTCCCTCTGCACGGCGCGAGCGCTTTCCGTGCCGTTCACTGTGAAGTTGAACCTCGGACGGGGGACAAGTGGGACCTCCCGTGCCAAGCGGCGGGTTGGATGGATAGGGTCCCGATCTAATGGCAGAAGGACGACAGCGGCGCGCGGAAGCCGAGACGTCGGCGGCCCGGTTGAGGCATCTGATGCACCGGGTCCGCACCGGCGTGCGCAGAAGCGCCGTCGACTACTTCCGCGGTGACGGGTCCGACTGGATCGCGCTGGCCGGCCTGCTGCTCACCGTCCCCCTCATCGCGGCCACCACGCTCGCCAACTCGGTGTGGTGTTCACCGGCCGCGCTGGTCCTGCCGATCGTCGCCGGCGGCCTGCTGCTGCGCCCCGCGAGCCTGCTCGGTCTGTACGCGGCGGCCGCCACGGCGCTGATCGTGGAGTCGGTACGGCTCGGCCCGTACACCGAGGGCCCCTCCCGGGTCACCCCCGGTGTCGTCCTGGTCGTCGCCGCCTGCGGTTTCTTCGGCCTGCTCATCGCGCAGTTCCGCAGCCGGGTCGGCGTGCCGTGGCGGCGCGGCGGCACCATGCTCTTCGACCTGCGCGAACGCATCCGGGTGCAGAGCAAGCTGCCCAAGCTGCCGCAGGGCTGGCATCGGGAGATGGCGCTGCGGCCGGCCGGGGGCCAGTCGTTCTCCGGTGACTTCGTTGTCGCGGCCCGCACCAACGGCGGCCGCACCCTGGAGGTCGTCCTGACGGACGTCTCCGGCAAGGGCATGGACGCCGGCTCCCGGGCCCTGCTGCTGTCCGGCGCCTTCGGCGGCCTCCTCGGCAGCCTGCCCCCGCACGCCTTCCTCCCCGCCGCCAACGGCTACCTCCTCCGCCAGGACTGGGACGAGGGCTTCGCGACCTCCATCCACCTCGTCCTGGACCTCGACTCGGGCGACTACGAGCTCTACTCCGCCGGACACCCGCCGGGCCTCCAGCTCAGCGCGGGCAGCGGCCGCTGGGAGGAGAAGGCGGCCGAGGGCCCGCTGCTCGGCGTGTACGAGGGCGCCCAGTTCGACCCGGTGAAGGGGGCCCTGCGCCCGGGTGACGTGCTGATGCTCTTCACGGACGGCCTGGTGGAGACCTCCGACCGGGACATCGTCGAGGGCATCGACCGCCTCACCGGCGAGGCCGACCGCTACGTCGCCGGCGGCTTCCAGGGCGCCGCCTGGCACCTGATCGAGGCGGTCGCCCGGGACGTCAACGACGACCGTGCCCTGCTGCTCATCTGCCGCGAAGGCCCCACGGCCCAGACGGCCCCACTCCGCTGACCCCCGAGAACCCCGAAAGGCGGTCCGCGTGCTCACCCTCGCCGAGACCGAAACGCTGGCCCGCGCCGCCCACGAGGGCCAGACCGACAAGGCGGGCCGCCCCTACGCCGAGCACCTCCAGGCGGTCGCGGAGGGCGTGCGGGCCCGCGGCGGCGACCCCGACCAGATCGCGGCCGCCTGGCTGCACGACGCCGTCGAGGACGACGCCCTCTCCGCGACCTGGCTGCGCGAGGCGGCCCTGAGCGAGCGGACGAAGGCCATCGTCCGCGCGGTCACCAAGCAGGCCGGGGAGGCACCGGAGGCGTACGCGCAGCGCATCCTCGCCACACCGGGCGCGCTGCTGGTGAAGGAGGCGGACCTGGCGCACAACGCGGACCCGGCCCGCCTGGCCGTCCTCGACGCGGCCACCCGCACCCGCCTGACCGAGAAGTACGCCCGCATGCGCGCCCTCCTCGGCCTCACGGACAGCCGGGGCGGCCAGGTGGCCGGACTCCCCGTGCGGTCGGACCCCTAAGCGTTCACCTTCTCGTACCGCCCCTGTTCCCGGGGCTGCCGTTCCCGCTCGCGGGCGAGTGCGGCGGGGTCCCGCCGGAACGCCCACTCCATCCGGGGCTCGGTCACGCACCGGAAGACCCGCCGGACGGGCGCGGTGCACAGCAGCGTGACGGTCGCGGCCGCCGCCACGGTGACCGCGACCGCCCCGAGCGGACCGTGCAGCCAGGCGTGGTCGTACCAGCCGAGCTTGTCGGCGGCCTTGATCGGGAAACCGTGCAGCAGATAGCCGTAGAGCGTGCCCGCGCCGAGCGCCGTGCACCACAGCGTGCGACCGGGCACCCAGGACAGGAAACAGGCGGTCAGCAGCAGCGAGCAGCCGAACAGGGCGAGTTGCATGACGGGCCCGGTCCACCACGGGGCGCCCGTCTCCTGCGCCGCGTCGCGGTGGTAGAGCCAGGCGACGTCCATCCGCGGCACCGCCCACCAGGCGAAGGCCAGCGCGAGGGCGAACACCGGTGCGGCGGCGGTGCGCACCGAGCGGCGGCGCACCAGCCGGAAGTGCTCGGGCTTCAGGCACAGCCCCAGCACGAAGAACGGCAGGAACTGCAGGACACGCTGGAGGTCGAGGTCGTTGCCGATGTTCGGGGAGACGGACGCGAGCATGGCGATGCCCAGCGCGAGCGGCAACGGGTGCCGGACCAGCTTCCACAGGGGCGTGGTCAGCCGCCACACGAACAGCGCGCACAGGAACCAGGTGAGGAAGAAGGGGTCGAGGAGGCTGACGTCCTGCCGGGGGTCGTGGGTGAGGTACCGCAGGAAGAGGGAGTAGGCGGTCTCGAAGACGACGTACGGCACGACGACGCCGGTGACCAGCCGCTTCAGCCGCTCCGGGCCGGCGTCGAAGTTCCGGGAGAAGAAGCCGGAGACGACGATGAAGGCCGGCATGTGGAAGGCGTACACCACCAGGTACGCGGCCTGCAGGGCCCGGCTGTCGCCCTTCAACGGCTCCCAGGCGTGGCCCACGGCCACCAGCACGATGGCCAGGAACTTGGCGTTGTCGAAGAACGCGTCGCGCCGCCGGGCGGGTCTGTCCTGCGACGGCCTGGGCTGGACTTTCCGGCTCGTGGACGAACTCGGACTCGGCAGGAGAGACGAAGGGGCGCGGAACATCTGAGGCACCCTAGCGTCGCCCGTGGGGATCGGTAAAACACTCCACGTCATAGCGTCGACGTGTGTGAATTCAAGGAAGTTGACGGTTTCCCTTCGCTCCTTCCGTCGCCCTGGATGTCACACTTCATCCCGACTGAAAGGTGCATAACGCCGGTTGTCGCGGGAGTCGCGAAAGGAGTTGACGCCCGCGTGTCGGCAATTCGAATCAGCTGCGCGCGAGTTGTGAATTTCCGTGGGGATTACGTCACCGAATTGTCGTCCGGCGCTCAGTCGAGAGGTGTACGGCCCCGCCCGTCGCGGCCGGTCGGTGTGGTCGATGCGTCACCGGCCGCATAGGGAGGCCGGGTTGGTGGCACGATGGTCTCGGGCGGGTGCGCGGGGTCGCGCCCCCGGGCCGGCAGAGCGGACCGACCGAGGGTGTGTGATGAGTTGTGGCCATTTCACTGTCAGTGGTGCTGCTGTTGGCGATCATCCTGGTCGTGATGATCAGAGGAGGGTCGATCAAGGCCGGCCCGGCCATCGTCGCCATCCTCTTCGGCTTCTTCCTCGCCTCCACCGGCATGGCCCCGTCCATCAACCGCTTCATGAACTCCCTGGCGGAAACGATCAACTCGATCAACTTCTGAGGAGGAACGGTCGGGCTCCGGCGCCGCGACATGTGGCGAAGCCGCCGCCCCGCGACCGGCGACCGTGCGCCGCCGTCGTCAGGGCCACCGTTGCTGATGGGACACGATCACCCTGTACCGGGATGCCGACCCCGGGTCGGCGGGGGCCTGGCGGGACCAGGCCTGCCTCGTGGGCGGAGATGGCCGCCTCCACCCTGTTGCGAGCGCCCAGCCTCGCGAATACCGAGCTGCCGTGGGCCTTCACCGTGCCTTCGCCGAGGTAGCCGGCTCGCGATCTCCGCGTTGGACAGCCCCGTCCCGAGTCCGGCCGGCACCTCGCGTTCCCGTTCCGTGAGCTGCTCTAGCGAGCGGTGGGTGCGCCGCCCGGTGCGCGCGCAGCCCCGCGATGACCCGGTCCGGCGACCCGCGGGGACAGACAGGCCCCGCCGCCTGCCACCGCCTGTACCCGTTGAGGAGTTCCCTCGGGTCGCGGGAACGGGAGATCGCCGACGCGGTGGACGACATGATCGTCAAGGTGTTCGAGCGCGGTCCCGGCCGGAAGGGGCACGCCAGGGCACGGGCGGCTGATCCGACCCCTTGAACGACTCAGGCCCAGGAGGCGGGGAAACACCCTCGCACCTGGGCCGGAGCCATGCTGGAGCGGGCGACGGGAATCGAACCCGCGTAGCCAGTTTGGAAGACTGGGGCTCTACCATTGAGCTACGCCCGCACGGACGCGCCGCAGGTCAGGTGACCGCGGCACTTCAGGCATCGTAGCGGGTCGGCCCCCGTCGCCGCACACCCCGTTTCCGGCCCGTGTCTCCGGACGCCCCCGCGCTCGGCGAATGCGGGGGTCGCGAGGCCTGCGGGCATGTACCCTACGTGTCGCACCAGACGGGGTGTGGCGCAGCTTGGTAGCGCGTCCGCTTTGGGAGCGGAAGGCCGTGGGTTCAAATCCCGCCACCCCGACCACCTGCGCGATCACGCCCGGCGCCTCGCCGGTGATCGTCTTTTGGGCCGTTCCTCGGCTGCGGTTACTATGCAAGCTGCGCGCCCGTGTGTCCCGGCCCACTCGGCCTCGAACTCTTCCGGGCGGCGAATCGCCGGACCTGTCTGGCTCCGGCGAAAACCAAGAAGTCAGCCACAAGGAGACCGAACCGTGAAGAGCGCCGTGGAGACCCTGAACCCGACTCGGGTTCGGCTCACTGTCGAGGTGCCCTTCGAGGAGCTCAAGGACAGCCTCGACGCGGCGTACAAGAAGATCAACCAGCAGGTCACGGTGAAGGGCTTCCGCAAGGGCAAGATCCCCGCCCGGGTCATCGACCAGCGGTTCGGCCGTGGGGCCGTGCTGGAGGAGGCCGTCAACGACGCGCTGCCGAAGTTCTACACCGAGGCGGTCAACGAGGCCGAGATCGACGTCCTGGGGCAGCCCGAGGTCGACATCACCGAGCTGAAGGACGGCGAGACGCTGAACTTCACCGCCGAGGTCGACGTCCGCCCCGCCCTGGAGCTCCCCGAGGACTTCTCCTCCATCGAGGTGGAGGTCGACGCCGTCGAGGTCACCGACGAGGACGTGGAGAAGTCCGTCGAGCAGCTGCGTGAGCGGTTCGCCTCCACCTCCCCGGTCGAGCGCGCCGCCGAGGACGGCGACGTCGTCACGGTGGACCTCGAGGCCAAGGTCGACGGCGAGATCCTGGAGGACGGCGTCGCGAGCGGCGTCTCCTACACGATCGGCTCCGGCGAGCTGCTCGACGGCATCGACGACGCCGTGAAGGGCCTGGAGGCCGGTGGCGAGGCCACCTTCACCTCCGAGCTCAAGGGCGGCTCGGCGGCCGGCAAGGAGGCCGAGGTCACCGTCAAGGTCACCCAGGTCGCCGCGCGCGAACTGCCTGAGCTGGACGACGAGTTCGCGCAGCTCGCCTCCGAGTTCGACACGCTGGAGGAGCTGAAGGCGGACAGCCGCAAGCGCCTCGCCAACATGAAGCAGTACGACCAGGCCACGCAGGCCCAGGAGCGCGTCCTGGAGAAGCTGCTGGAGCTCGTCGAGGTGCCCGTCCCCGAGAAGCTGCTCGAGGACGAGATCAACACCCGCAAGCACAACCTGGAGCACCACCAGCTCGGCCAGATGGGTCTGACCCTCGACAAGTACCTGGAGATCCAGGGCAAGACCGCCGAGGAGTTCGAGACCGAGACCCGTGAGGCCGCGGTCAAGGGCATCAAGACCCAGTTCGTCCTCGACGAGCTGGTCAAGCGCGAGAAGCTCAACGTCAACCAGGAGGAGCTCACCGAGCACCTCATGCGCCGTGCCGCCTCCTCCGGCATGTCGCCCGACCAGTTCGCCCAGGCGGTCGTCGAGGGCGGCCAGGTTCCGCTCCTGGTCGGCGAGGTCGCCCGCGGCAAGGCCCTGGCCCACGTCGTCGAGTCCGCCACCGTGAAGGACTCCAACGGCGAGGTCATCGACCTGGACGACGAGGAGGAGACCGAGGAGGCCGCCGCCGGGGCGGAGACCTCCGAGGCCTCCGAGGAGAAGAACGAGGCCTGAGCCTCGTCCCACCTCTGACGTGCGCCTCGACGGGCCCCGGGACTCCCTGTCCCGGGGCCCGTCGCCGTACCCCGGAGGGTGCGGCGAGTACGCCCCCGGCGAACACCCACCTCTCCGGGATTCCCCGAAGGGACCCGCGCGTTAGGGTCCATGAATACGGGGGCAGGGGAGTCCTCTGACGCCCCCCGGCAGGAACACGTGAGACGGCCCGGACGCCGTCGTAAGACGAGCAGGTGGATACGTGACGAATCTGATGCCCTCCGCCGCCGGCGAGCCTTCCATCGGTGGCGGCCTCGGTGACCAGGTCTACAACCGGCTGCTCAACGAGCGGATCATCTTCCTCGGCCAGCCGGTCGACGACGACATCGCGAACAAGATCACCGCACAGCTGCTGCTCCTTGCCGCCGACCCGGACAAGGACATCTACCTGTACATCAACAGCCCTGGCGGTTCGATCACGGCCGGCATGGCGATCTACGACACCATGCAGTTCATCAAGAACGACGTGGTGACCATCGCCATGGGCCTCGCGGCTTCGATGGGCCAGTTCCTGCTCAGCGCGGGTACGCCCGGCAAGCGCTTCGCGCTGCCGAACGCCGAGATCCTGATCCACCAGCCCTCCGCCGGCCTGGCGGGCTCGGCCTCCGACATCAAGATCCACGCCGAGCGGCTGCTGCACACCAAGAAGCGCATGGCCGAGCTGACCTCCCAGCACACGGGCCAGTCGGTCGAGCAGATCACCCGCGACTCGGACCGTGACCGCTGGTTCGACGCCTTCGAGGCCAAGGAGTACGGCCTCATCGACGACGTGATCCCCACGGCCGCCGGCATGCCGGGCGGCGGCGGTACCGGGGCGGCCTGACAGGGCCGGCAGGGCCCCGGGACCCCCACCCGCCGTACCCGCCGTCCGGTGGGCCTCCGAGGCCGTCACAGCCCCCTCCAGACCCCTCCAGTCACCGCCTCAGCCCTCTCTCCAGGAGACACCGTGAACGACTTCCCCGGCAGCGGCCCGTACGGCCGCGCGCATGCCGAGTACACCGGCCCGACGGCCGAGTCCCGCTACGTCATCCCGCGCTTCGTCGAGCGCACCTCCCAGGGCATCCGCGAGTACGACCCGTACGCGAAGCTCTTCGAGGAGCGGGTGATCTTCCTCGGCGTCCAGATCGACGACGCCTCCGCCAACGACGTCATGGCGCAGCTGCTGTGCCTGGAGTCGATGGACCCCGACCGGGACATCTCGGTCTACATCAACAGCCCCGGCGGCTCCTTCACGGCGCTGACGGCGATCTACGACACGATGCAGTTCGTGAAGCCGGACATCCAGACGGTCTGCATGGGCCAGGCGGCCTCCGCCGCCGCCATCCTGCTGGCCGCCGGTACGCCCGGCAAGCGCATGGCGCTGCCCAACGCGCGCGTGCTGATCCACCAGCCCTACAGCGAGACCGGCCGCGGCCAGGTCTCCGACCTGGAGATCGCCGCGAACGAGATCCTGCGGATGCGCTCGCAGCTGGAGGAGATGCTGGCCAAGCACTCGACCACGCCGATCGAGAAGATCCGCGAGGACATCGAGCGCGACAAGATCCTCACGGCCGAGGACGCCCTGTCGTACGGCCTGATCGACCAGATCATCTCGACCCGCAAGATGAACAACGCCTCGCTGCGCTGACGCGCGAGGGGGAGTATCGTCTGCCGCCCCTTGGCAGGGTGTGACACGGTCCGCGTGACGAAGCGCGGACGTGAACCGTGCCAAGGGGGGCCCGAACGGGGGGCCCGGCAAGGTACCGTCGACATAAGGCAGCACCAGGAGCCGCTGGACTCGAAAGACGTCCAGGCGTCTCCCAGGCGAAGGGGAAGCACACCGTGGCACGCATCGGTGACGGCGGCGATCTGCTCAAGTGCTCGTTCTGCGGCAAGAGCCAGAAGCAGGTCAAGAAGCTCATCGCAGGGCCCGGTGTGTACATCTGCGACGAGTGCATCGACCTCTGCAACGAGATCATCGAGGAAGAACTCGCGGAGACCAGCGAGGTCCGCTGGGAGGAACTCCCGAAGCCGCGCGAGATCTACGAGTTCCTCGAGGGCTACGTGGTCGGCCAGGAAGCCGCCAAGAAGGCCCTGTCGGTCGCGGTGTACAACCACTACAAGCGCGTCCAGGCCGGTGAGAACGGCGGCGCCCAAGGCCGTGACGACGCCATCGAGTTGGCGAAGTCCAACATCCTCCTGCTGGGCCCCACGGGATCCGGCAAGACCCTCCTCGCGCAGACCCTGGCGCGCATGCTGAACGTGCCGTTCGCGATCGCCGACGCCACGGCGCTCACCGAGGCCGGGTACGTCGGCGAGGACGTCGAGAACATCCTGCTGAAGCTGATCCAGGCCGCCGACTACGACGTCAAGAAGGCCGAGACCGGGATCATCTACATCGACGAGATCGACAAGGTCGCCCGGAAGAGCGAAAACCCGTCGATCACGCGTGACGTCAGCGGCGAGGGCGTCCAGCAGGCCCTGCTGAAGATCCTGGAGGGCACCACCGCCTCCGTCCCGCCGCAGGGCGGCCGCAAGCACCCCCACCAGGAGTTCATCCAGATCGACACGACGAACGTGCTGTTCATCGTGGGCGGGGCCTTCTCGGGTCTGGAGAAGATCATCGAGTCCCGGGCCGGCGCCAAGGGCATCGGCTTCGGCGCGACGATCCGCTCCAAGCGCGAGCTGGAGGCCAAGGACCAGTTCGAGGACGTCATGCCCGAGGACCTGGTCAAGTTCGGCATGATCCCCGAGTTCATCGGCCGTCTGCCGGTGATCACCTCGGTGCACAACCTGGACCGCGAGGCCCTGCTCCAGATCCTGGTCGAGCCGCGCAACGCACTGGTGAAGCAGTACCAGCGCCTCTTCGAACTCGACGGTGTGGAGCTGGACTTCGAGCGTGAGGCCCTCGAGGCCATCGCCGACCAGGCGATCCTGCGCCAGACCGGCGCGCGCGGCCTGCGCGCCATCATGGAGGAGGTCCTGATGTCGGTGATGTACGAGGTCCCGTCCCGCAAGGACGTGGCCCGTGTCGTCATCACCGCCGACGTCGTCCACTCCAACGTCAACCCGACGCTCATCCCGCGCGACGCCCGCGGCGGCCGCGGCCCGGGGGAGCAGAAGACGGCGTAACCGCCACCCGCGGACGACGAGGGGCCCCGGTCGACCGACCGGGGCCCCTTCGCGTCGCAGAGGTCACGCCTTGACGCGGACCTCGCCCCGCAGCTTCGTGGTGATGTCGATCGCCACGTCCTTGGTGATGCCCTTCGTGGCGTCACCCGGCGAGACCATGGCGATGGTGCTGTAGTCGGCCCACGCGCAGAACCAGTCGGTCTTCTCCTGCTTGGTGGTCGGGTCCGTGCCCTTGGCCGCCTGACACTTCATCACCGCGCCGTCGAGGTCGGCCTCCTCGGGCTCGCCGATCAGCTCGGTCTTGCTGCCCGAGGAGCTGTTGTTCGAGGAGCTCTCCTGGGAGGACTTCTTGAAGTTGGCGAAGAACGTGTCGAGCGCCTTCTCGGGGTCGGCGATCTCGCCGTACGCACCGGCGAAGGTGATGCCCTTGGCCGTCGCGAGCTCCGCCGCGTCGGGCATTGTGCTCGGGTCCTTGGGGTCGTAGCCGGTCAGGTCGGCCGTCGAGTAGACGCCGAGGACGGACTTGCCGTTCTTGACGCCGCTCTTCTCCAGGTCCGTCGCCGAGTCGTCGCCTGCGGTCGCGCCCTCCTTGGAGACCCGCTTGTAGTCGGTGACCACGGTCGCCGGCGTGGTCAGCTTGTGCGCTCCGTCGTCCTCCAGGCCGCCGCCGCCCCCGCCGATCACGAAGTACGCGCCCACCCCGATCGCGGCCACGACCGCGACCGCTGCGACGACGATGCCGGCCGTCTTCTTCCCGCCGCTCGGCGCCGGGGGCTGGGGAACGCCGTAGGGGGCCTGGCCGTAGGGCGGCTGCTGGCCGTACGGGGGCTGCTGGCCGTAGGGAGCCTGCTGGCCGTAGGCAGGGGGCTGCTGACCGTACGGCGGGGTCTGCGGCGGGGCGGCCTGCGGGGGCTGCTGGGGGTAGCCGTAGCCGGGCTGGGGGGCCTGCGGCGGCTGGCCGTACGGTCCCGGCTGGCCGTACGGGCCGGGCTGCTGCGGCTGCTGCCCGCCGTACGGGCCCGGCTGGTTGTAGCTCATTTCTGGGTTCCCCTCCAGATGCTTATGTGGTTTTCACATCCTGGCTCACCGGTGGGTGGCCCATGGCGGCGGGGCCCCCACCGTTACAGAACAAACGCGTTTCGGGACGGCGTCGTGACACCTCTAAACTGAGCCCGTGACCGAGAACGCTCAGCAGCAGCCACCCGCGCCCACGACCGAACTGCCGACCCAGTACGCGCCGGCCGACGTAGAGGGGCCGCTGTACGAGCGCTGGGTGGAGCGCGGTTACTTCGAGGCCGACGCGAAGAGCGACAAGCCTCCGTACACCATCGTCATCCCGCCGCCGAACGTCACGGGCAGCCTGCACCTCGGGCACGCCTTCGAGCACACCCTCATCGACGCCCTCACGCGCCGCAAGCGCATGCAGGGCTTCGAGACGTTGTGGCAGCCGGGCATGGACCACGCCGGCATCGCCACGCAGAACGTCGTCGAGCGCGAGCTGGGCAAGGAGGGCAAGTCCCGCCACGACCTGGGCCGTGAGGCGTTCGTCGAGCGCGTCTGGCAGTGGAAGGCCGAGTCCGGCGGCCAGATCTCCGGCCAGATGCGCCGCCTCGGTGACGGCGTCGCCTGGTCGCGCGAGCGCTTCACCATGGACGAGGGCCTCTCCCAGGCCGTCCAGACCATCTTCAAGCGGCTCTACGACGACGAGCTGATCTACCGCGCCGAGCGCATCATCAACTGGTGTCCGCGCTGTCTGACGGCCATCTCCGACATCGAGGTCGAGTACCAGGACGACGACGGCGAGCTCGTCTCCATGAAGTACGGCGACGGGGACGACACCATCGTCGTCGCCACGACCCGTGCCGAGACGATGCTCGGTGACACCGCCGTCGCCGTCCACCCCGAGGACGAGCGCTACAAGCACCTGGTCGGCAGGCTCATCCGGCTGCCGCTGACCGACCGTTCCATCCCGGTCGTCGCCGACGAGCACGTCGACCCCGAGTTCGGCACCGGTGCCGTCAAGGTCACCCCGGCCCACGACCCGAACGACTTCGAGATCGGCCGGCGCCACGACCTCCCGGCGCTGACGATCATGGACGAGCACGCGGTCATCACGGCCCACGGCCCCTTCCAGGGCCTGGACCGCCTCGAGGCCCGCTCGGCCATCGTCGCCGCGCTGCGCGCCGAGGGCCGGATCGTCGCCGAGAAGCGGCCGTACGTCCACAGCGTCGGCCACTGCTCGCGCTGCAAGACCACCATCGAGCCGCGCCTGTCCCTGCAGTGGTGGGTCAAGGTCGGCCCGCTGGCGAAGGCCGCCGGTGACGCGGTCCGCGACGGGCGCGTCAAGATCCATCCGCAGGAGATGGAGAAGCGGTACTTCGACTGGGTCGACAACCTCCACGACTGGTGCATCTCACGGCAGTTGTGGTGGGGCCACCGCATCCCGGTCTGGTACGGGCCGAACGGCGAGGTCGTCTGCGTCGGGCCCGACGAGCAGCCGCCGACCGGTGAGGGCTGGCGTCAGGACACCGACGTCCTCGACACCTGGTTCTCCTCCGGTCTGTGGCCGTTCTCCACGCTGGGCTGGCCCGAACAGACCGAGTCGCTCGCGAAGTTCTACCCGAACTCCGTCCTGGTCACCGGCTACGACATCCTCTTCTTCTGGGTCGCCCGGATGATGATGTTCGGCCTCTACGCGATGGACGGCACACCGCCGTTCCACACCATCGCCCTGCACGGCATGGTCCGCGACCAGTTCGGCAAGAAGATGTCGAAGTCCTTCGGCAACGCGGTCAACCCGCTGGACTGGATGGACAAGTACGGCTCGGACGCCCTCCGGTTCACCCTGGCCCGCGGCGCCAACCCCGGTGTCGACGTGCCGATCGGCGAGGACTGGGTCCAGGGCTCGCGCAACTTCGCCAACAAGATCTGGAACGCCACCCGCTTCGCGCTGATGAACGGCGCGACGGTGGAGGGCCCGCTGCCGGACGCGTCCGCGATGTCGGCGACCGACCGCTGGATCCTCTCCCGCCTCAACTCCGTCGTCGCCGAGGTCGACGCGTTCTACGAGGACTACCAGTTCGCCAAGCTGTCCGACGCGCTCTTCCACTTCGCGTGGGACGAGGTGTTCGACTGGTACGTCGAGCTGTCCAAGACGACGTTCCAGGCCGGCGGCGAGGCGGCCGAGGTCAGCAAGCGCGTCCTCGGCGAGGTGCTCGACGTCACGCTGAAGCTGCTGCACCCGGTGGTCCCCTTCGTCACCGAGACCCTGTGGACCACCCTCACCGGCGGTGAGTCGGTCGTCGTCGCCGCGTGGCCGAAGGACAGCGGTTTCCGGGACCGGGCGGCCGAGCAGGAGATCGAGGCCCTCCAGTCGGTCGTCACCGAGGTCCGCCGTTTCCGCGCCGACCAGGGGCTCCAGCCCGGGCAGCGCGTCCCGGCCCGCCTCACGCTGGACGGCACCCCGTTCGCGGCCCACGAGGCAGCCGTCCGCCAGCTGCTGCGCCTGCAGCCGGAGGGCGAGGACTTCTCCGCCACGGCGACCCTGCCTGTCGCGGGCGCCACGGTCGCGCTGGACCTCTCCGGCACGATCGACGTGGCCGCCGAGCGCAAGCGCCTGGCCAAGGACCTGGCCGCCGCCGAGAAGGAGAAGGCCCAGGCGAACGCCAAGCTCGGCAACGAGGCGTTCCTCGCGAAGGCCCCGGACAACGTGGTCGACAAGATCCGCACCCGCCTCGCCAAGGCGGACGAGGACATCGCCCGCATCCAGGCCCAGCTGGAGCGCCTGCCGCAGGCGTGAGAGGCACGATCGGCTCAGGCCCCCGGGACCAGCGCGGTTCCGGGGGCCTTCGCCTCCGTCCGTCACCGGTCGTCCGTAGACTGGCCCCGTGAGCGAGCTCCCCGGCAACCACGACGACCCGCACGACCCCCTCGACTCCTTCGACGAGATCATCGCGGCCGAGACCGACCGAGACCCCGACCTCGCCGTCATCGAGGCCGGCAGCCGTACCCTGCGGACACAGGGCGGCCCGCCGCAGGCCGACGCTCCGGCGCGGCCCGAGGACCCCGAGGTCGACAAGGCCCTGCGCGAGGTCGAGGCGGAGCTGGCGACGCGGTGGGGCGAGACCAAGCTCGAGCCCTCGGTCAGCCGTATCGCCGCCCTGATGGACGTACTGGGGGAGCCGCAGCGCTCGTACCCCTCGATCCACATCACGGGGACGAACGGCAAGACGTCCACCGCCCGCATGATCGAGGCCCTCCTCGGCGCCTTCGAGCTGCGCACCGGGCGCTACACCTCCCCGCACGTCCAGTCGATCACCGAGCGCATCAGTCTCGACGGCGCGCCCATCTCCGCCGAGCGGTTCATCGAGACGTACCAGGACGTCAAGCCGTACGTGGAGATGGTCGACGGCTCGCAGGAGTACCGGCTGTCGTTCTTCGAGGTGCTCACCGGCATGGCGTACGCCGCCTTCGCCGACGCGCCCGTGGACGTGGCGGTCGTCGAGGTCGGGATGGGCGGGTCCTGGGACGCCACCAACGTGATCGACGGGGACGTCGCGGTCGTCACCCCGATCGACCTCGACCACACCGACCGGCTGGGTGGGACTCCCGCCGCGATCGCCGCCGAGAAGGCCGGGATCGTCAAGCAGGACGCGACCGTCATCCTCGCCCAGCAGCCCGTCGACGCCGCCCAGGTCCTGCTGAAGAAGGCCGTCGAGGTGGACGCGACCGTGGCCCGGGAGGGGCTGGAGTTCGGGGTCGTCGCCCGGCAGGTCGCCGTCGGAGGCCAGGTGCTCACCCTGCGCGGGCTGGGCGGCGAGTACCCCGAGGTGTACCTGCCCCTGCACGGCCCCTACCAGGCGCACAACGCGGCCGTCGCGCTCGCCGCCGTCGAGGCGTTCTTCGGCGTCGGTTCCCAGCGCCCCGAACCGCTGGACGTCGACACCGTCCGCAAGGCCTTCGCCGCCGTGTCCTCCCCGGGCCGGCTGGAGGTCGTGCGGCGCTCCCCGACCGTCGTGCTGGACGCGGCGCACAACCCGGCCGGAGCGCGCGCGACCGCCGAGGCCGTCGGCGAGGCCTTCGACTTCAGCCGGCTGATCGGCGTGGTCGGGGCCAGCGGCGACAAGAACGTGCGGGGGCTGCTGGAGGCCTTCGAGCCGATCTTCGCGGAGGTCGTGGTCACCCAGAACACCAGCCACCGGGCGATGGACGCCGACGAGCTGGCCGCGATCGCCGTGGAGGTGTTCGGCGAGGAGCGCGTCCAGGTCGAGCCGCGGCTGCCCGACGCCCTGGAGGCGGCGATCACGCTCGCCGAGGAGGAGGGCGAGTTCGCCGGCGGCGGCGTGCTCGTCACCGGTTCCGTCATCACGGTCGGCGAGGCCCGACTGCTGCTGGGGAAGGGCTGAGACCCGAGATGCGTACGCTGTGCTCCTCGACCCTGATCGGCGAGTTCTTCATCATCGGCTTCGCCGGACTGGTCGCGATGAAGGACCCCGACCTGTCCATGTCCACGGTGTGGACGGTGTGCGGTGCGGCGATGGTGCTGAGCGTGCTGCTGTGCGCCGTGGTGACCCGGCGCGGGGGCGTCGCCCTCGGCTGGGCCCTGCAGATCGCGCTGGTCGCCTCCGGTTTCTTCGTGCCGATGATGTTCGTGCTCGGGGTGCTCTTCGGGGCCCTGTGGTGGGCGTCCGTGCACTTCGGACGCAAGATCGACGAGGCGAAGGCCCGCTTCGCGGAACAGGCCGGCGCGGCTCCCGCGGACACCGCTGACGCTGTGTGAAAGGCGCCCGGACACGCCCTGTAATCTCGTCCCACCGCACCCCGGCAGTAGAAGGAGCCCTCCGTGAGCCAGCGCACCCTCGTCCTCCTCAAGCCCGACGCCGTTCGTCGTGGCCTGACAGGCGAGATCCTCAGCCGCATCGAGCGCAAGGCCGGCTGGACGATCACCGCGCTGGAACTGCGGACGCTGGACCAGGACACGCTGGAGCAGCACTACGGCGAGCACAAGGGCAAGCCCTTCTACGAGCCGCTCGTGGAGTTCATGTCCTCCGGTCCGGTCGTCGCGCTGATCGTCGAGGGCGAGCGCGTCATCGAGGGCGTCCGTCAGCTGGCCGGTCCGACCGATCCGCTCGCCGCCGCGCCCGGCTCCATCCGCGGTGACTTCGGTGTCATCGTCCGCGAGAACCTCATCCACGCCTCCGACTCCGAGGAGTCCGCCGAGCGCGAGGTGAAGCTCTTCTTCCCCGGCCGGGCCTGAGCCGCGCCCGACGCCGGGCGGGGAGGTTTCGCGGATTTTCCTGAGAGACCGTCACCCCGCAGTCACCGGGCCCCGTCGCCCGACCAGGGACGGCCGTACCTTTTCGGCCGTCCCTCGGCATATGCGTGGCGATCGGGGGAACGCGTGCCCCCGATGGACCGTCTCCACAAGCGAGGCGCCACGGCATCTGCTGACAATGGCCAGGACCCTCGCGCAGTGTTCGTGCAGGCGCGTTTACGATGTAAGCCTTCACGTCACAGCACCCACCTCGCCGACCTGAGAAGCCCTCAAAAGCTCACGGGAAGGCCAGTCGAATCCTGATGGGGAACTCAATGTCGTTCATCGGCCGTGACATGGCTGTCGACCTCGGGACCGCCAACACGCTGGTGTACGTCAGGGGTCGCGGGATCGTACTCAACGAGCCGTCCGTCGTCGCGATCAACACCAACACCGGTGGCATCCTCGCGGTCGGTGCCGAAGCCAAGAAGATGATCGGTAGGACCCCCGGCAACATCGTCGCCGTGCGCCCGCTGAAGGACGGCGTCATCGCCGACTTCGAGATCACCGAGCGGATGCTCCGCTACTTCATCCTGAAGATCCACAAGCGGCGGTATCTGGCCCGTCCGCGTGTCGTCGTCTGTGTCCCGTCCGGTATCACCGGCGTCGAGCGCCGTGCCGTCATCGAGGCGTCGACCCAGGCCGGCGCCCGCCAGGTGCACATCATCGAGGAGCCCATGGCCGCGGCCATCGGCTCGGGCCTGCCGGTCCACGAGGCCACGGGCAACATGGTGGTGGACATCGGCGGCGGCACCACGGAGGTCGCGGTCATCTCGCTCGGCGGCATCGTCACCGCCCAGTCCATCCGCGTCGCGGGCGACGAGCTGGACAACGCGATCATCCAGCACATCAAGAAGGAGTACAGCCTCCTTCTCGGTGAGCGGTCGGCCGAGCAGATCAAGATCACCATCGGCTCCGCGTACGACCTCGACTCCGACGAGCACACCGAAATCCGAGGCCGGGACCTCGTCTCCGGACTGCCCAAGACCGTCGTCATCTCGGCCGCCGAGGTGCGCAAGGCGATCGAGGAGCCGGTCAACGCGATCGTCGACGCCGTGAAGACCACGCTCGACAAGTGTCCGCCGGAGCTGTCCGGCGACATCATGGACCGCGGAATCGTTCTGACCGGCGGCGGCGCCCTGCTGCGCGGGCTGGACGAGCGGCTGCGGCGCGAGACCGGCATGCCGATCCACATCGCCGAGGACCCGCTCGACAGCGTGGCGCTCGGATCGGGCAAGTGCGTCGAGGAGTTCGAGGCGCTCCAGCAGGTTTTGGACGCCGCGCCGCGCAGATGACGTAACGCTTCGATTCCGCCGTACGAGATGATCTCCTCTCGTGCGGCGGATCGTTGATATAGAGGCATAAGATCCTCAAGAGCCTCGAAGCACCCCATACCGCGCCTCCGGTATTCGTCCGGAGCCCACCCGAATTCCGCGAATTCCTACGAGGAAGGGCACGGCCGCCGCACGTGAGGGACACACGAGAGAGCCGGCTGCTCCTGGTGCTGCTGATCGCCGTCGCGTTCGCGCTGATCACGGTCGACATCCGCGGCGGAGAGGACTCCCCGGTCGACGGTGCCCGACAGGCCGCGGCAGCGGTCTTCGGTCCGATCGAGGACGGTGTGTCCTCGGCGGTCGACCCCGTCGGCAACGCCGTCTCCGCGGTCCGCGACTCCGGTGAGCGCCACGACCGGCTCGCGCAGCTGGAGAAGGAGAACGCGGCCCTCAAGGCGAAGCTCGGCAGCGACGACCGCAACCGCAGCCGCCTGGCGCAGCTCGACAAGATGCTGCGGATCGCCGGCGCCGGCCAGTACGGCATCAAGGGCGCGGAGGTCATCGCGATAGGAGCGGCCCAGGGCTTCTCCTGGACCGTCACCATCGACATCGGCGCCCACGACGGCATCAAGCGGGACATGACCGTCCTCAACGGCGAGGGTCTGGTCGGGCGGGTGACGACGGTGGGCCCGAACACCGCCACCGTCCTGCTCGCCAACGACCCGGACTTCACCGTGGGCACCCGGATGGAGGCCTCCGACGAGCTGGGCTTCGCCTCCGGACAGGGCGACCGCCCGCTGCGCGTCGAACTCCTCAACGGCAAGGCCGAGATCAAGAAGGGCGACCGGCTCGTCACCTTCGGCTCGCAGGCCGACAAGCCCTTCGTGGCCGGCGTCCCGGTGGGCGTCGTCTCCCGCGTCGACCCCTCCGGCGGCGACCTGACCCGCACCCTCTACGTCACGCCGTACGTCAGCTTCACCAAGCTCGACATCGTCGGGGTCGTCGTCGAGGCCCCGAAGAAGGACCCGCGCGACACGGTGCTGCCCGCCAAGCCCAAGCCGGTCCCCGCGCCGACGGTGACGGTCACGGTCACCCCAAACGCGAACACCCCCGTCGACGGCCGACAGCAAGAGCAGTAGGAGCTGACCACCCATGCGCGTCAACCGGATCCTGCTCTCCGTCCCGCTGGTCGTCGTCGCCCTGGTGATCCAGGTGAGCGTCCTCGCCCGCCTGCACCTGCCCGGCGCCGTCCCCGACCTGCTGCTGCTCACCGTCCTGGGCCTGGCCATGGTGTACGGCCATGTCAGCGGCGCCCTCGTCGGCTTCGGCGCCGGACTGCTCGCCGACCTCGCCCCGCCCGCCGACCACGCCGCCGGGCGCTACGCCCTCGTGCTGTGCGTCATCGGCTACCTCGCCGGGCTGGTCAAGCCGGAGACCGGGCAGATCAAGTCGGCCACCGGCCCGATGGTCGTGGTCGTCGCCTCGGCGGTCGGTTCCACCCTGCTGTACGCGGGCGTCGGCGCCCTCGTCGGCGACACCGCCGCCCGGGGCGTGGGCCTCACCGGCCTGCTGTTCTCCGCGGCCCTGTACGACCTGCTCCTCGCACCGTTCGTGGTGCCCGCCGTGATGTTCCTGGCGCGGCGCGCGGACAACGACCCGCTCGCCGACACCAACTCCGCGAAGGCGGCCGACATCTCCTCCGGCTGGCTCGCCTCCGGCACCGGGCTGCGCATCGGCGGTCAGCGCGGCGGGCTGCGCATGAAGGCGGTCCGGGCACGCACCGCGCGGGCCGGCCGCATCAAGGGGGTCAAGCGGCTGTGAGAGCGGGCGAGTTCACCCGAACGGAGGAGACTCCGGTGGAACGGGGTCTGCCGGGCCGGTCGTTCATCAGGAGTACGCACAGACGTCCACGCCCACAGGCCCAGGCACACCGGTCCGCGGACACGCGTCCGGACACGGAGAGGGGGAGGCAGCCGCAGTGACCAACATTCCCGAGACCGGGCGGACCCCGAGGGTCCAGATCAGGCTCGTCGTGATCCAGATCCTCGTCCTCTCCCTCCTCGGCACCCTCGGCGGCCGTCTGTGGTACCTCCAGATCCGCGAGGGCGACGAGTACGCCAAGGAGGCCTCCGGCAACCACGTCCAGCAGGTCGTCGAACCCGCCGTGCGCGGCTCGATCCTGGACGCCCGCGGAGTGCCGCTCGCCGACAACGAGACCCGGCTGGTCGTCTCCGCCTCCCGCACCGACCTGCTGAAGCAGAGGGACGACGGCAAGGCCGTCCTCACCAAGCTCGCCGGTGTCCTCGGCATGGCCCCCGCGGACGTCATGCAGAAGGTCCGCCTGTGCGACGCCGAGACGCCCCAGCCCTGCTGGAACGGCTCGCCGTACCAGCCCATCCCCATCACCGACGAGGCCACGCCCAAGCAGGCCCTGCAGATCCGTGAGCGGGCCGAGGACTTCCCCGGCATCACCGCGGAGCCCGAAGCGGTGCGCCGCTACCCGAGCCCCGGCAAGGCCAACACCGCCCAGGTCCTCGGCTACCTCTCCCCGGTCACCGACGAGGAGATCACCAAGGCCCAGGACACCGACTCGCCCTTCCTGCGCTCCGACCAGGTGGGCCGCAGCGGCGTCGAGCGCCAGTACGACAAGGAGCTGCGCGGCAAGGCGGGCGTGACCCGCTACGAGGTCGACAACCTCGGCCGGGTCATCGGCCAGGCCGAGGCCGACCCGGCGCAGCCCGGCTCCAACCTCGTCACCAGTATCGACGCCCGCGTCCAGCGGGTCGCCGAGTTCGAGCTGAACGAGGCGATGAAGGAGGCCCGCAGACAGCACGACCGCAACACCGGGGTCAACTACAAGGCCGACGCCGGCGCTGTCGTCGTGATGGAGGCCAGGACCGGCCGGATCGTCGCCATGGCGTCCAACCCGACGTACGACCCGAACACCTGGGTCGGCGGCATCTCCGCCAAGGACTACAGGAAGCTCACCGGGAAGTCCTCCAACTACCCGCTGCTCAACCGGGCCATACAGGGTCAGGCCGCTCCCGGCTCGATCTTCAAGGTGGTCTCCACGGCCGCCGCGGTCCAGGCCGGCTACGACTTCGACGGCCGCTACGAGTGCTCCAGCTCCTACGCGGTCGGGGGCCAGGTCTTCAAGAACTTCGAGTCGCAGAACCACGGCGCGATCAGCCTCGGCCGCGCCCTGGAGGTCTCCTGCGACACCGTCTACTACCGGCTCGCGCACGCGCAGTGGCAGAAGGACGGCGGCATCAACCCGAGGAAGGGTCAGCCCAAGGACTACTTCTACAAGGCCGCCCACCAGTTCGGCCTCGGCCGGGAGACCGGTATCGACCTGCCCAACGAGGTCTCCGGCCGTGTCCCGGACCGCGAGTGGAAGCAGTCGTACTGGGAGGCCAACAAGGACGCCTGGTGCAAGACGGGGAAGAAGGACGGCAGTTACGTCGAGAAGATCGCGTACGAGAACTGCCTCGAGGGCAACAAGATGCGCGCCGGTGACGAGATCAACTACTCGATCGGCCAGGGTGACACCCTCGTGACCCCGATCCAGATGGCCACCATCTACGCGGCCATCTCCAACGGCGGCACCCTGTACGACCCGACCGTCGGCAAGGCCATCGTCAGCGCCGACGGCAGGACCGTGAAGGAGATCGCGCCCAAGGCGCACGGCAAGCTGCCGGTCACCCGGCAGACGCTGGCCCAGATGGACGACGCCCTCGAAGGCGTGGCGACCCGTGGTACCGCCGCCTGGCGCTTCGGCGGCTGGCCCCAGGACAAGATCCCGATGCACGCCAAGACCGGTACCGCCGAGGTCTACGGCAAGCAGACGACGTCCTGGTTCGCCACGTACACCAGGGACTACGCCATCGTCATGACGATCTCCCAGGGTGGTACGGGTTCCGGAGCCTCCGGCCCGGCCGTGCGCAACATATACGACGCTCTGTACGGCGTCGCCGACGATGGCACGATCAACCCGAAGAACGCGCTGCTGCCCACCCCGCAGAAGACCCTGCCGACGATCAAGACGGACGGCACGATCGCCTCCCCGAGGATCTCCAAGGACCCGGCGAAGGAGCAGCAGGCCAGCCAGAAGGCGACCCCCCAGGGCGAGGCGTCCCCGAACGGCACGCAGCCGGCCGCGACCGTCGCCTCGCCCGAGGCGGACAACCGTGACACCCGGCGACGACGGCGGCGCGGGCGAGGAAGCCGGAGGACGTGCACATGACCGGCGCGAACAGCTTCTCCGTCTCCGGGTACGGACCCGAACGGGCCGGCTGGACACGGCTCTTCGCCCGCGACTCGATGGCGCGGCGCCTGGACTGGCCGATACTGCTGGCGTGTCTCGCGCTGTCGCTGATCGGCTCCCTGCTGGTGTACTCGGCGACCCGCAACCGCACCGAGATCAATCAGGGCGACCCGTACTACTTCCTGATCCGGCACCTCATGAACACCGGCATCGGGCTCGCCCTGATGTTCGGCACGATCTGGCTGGGCCACCGCACCCTGCGCAACGCGGTGCCCTTCCTGTACGGCCTCTCGGTCCTGCTGATCCTGCTGGTGCTCACCCCCCTGGGCTCCACGGTCAACGGGGCGCACTCCTGGATCGTGCTCGGTGGCGGCTTCTCGCTCCAACCCTCGGAGTTCGTGAAGATCACGATCATCCTGGGCATGGCGATGCTGCTGGCGGCCCGGGTCGATGCCGGTGACAAGGTGTACCCCGATCACCGCACGGTCCTGCAGGCGCTCGGCCTCGCGGCCGTGCCGATGCTGATCGTGATGCTCATGCCCGACCTCGGGTCGGTCATGGTCATGGTCATCATCGTGCTGGGCGTGCTGCTCGCCTCCGGTGCCTCCAACCGGTGGGTCTTCGGTCTGCTGACCGCGGGCGCGGCCGGTGCGGTCGCCGTCTGGCAGCTGCACATCCTCGACGACTACCAGATCGCCCGCTTCGCGGCCTTCGCCAACCCCAGCCTCGACCCGGCGGGCGTCGGCTACAACACCAACCAGGCCCGCATCGCCATCGGCTCGGGCGGGCTGACCGGGTCGGGGCTGTTCCACGGCTCGCAGACCACCGGCCAGTTCGTCCCCGAACAGCAGACGGACTTCGTCTTCACCGTCGCGGGCGAGGAACTCGGCTTCGTCGGTGCGGGTCTGATCATCGCGCTGCTCGGTGTCGTCCTGTGGCGCGCCTGTCGGATCGCCCGCGAGACGACCGAGCTGTACGGCACGATCGTCGCCGCCGGGATCGTCGCCTGGTTCGCCTTCCAGTCCTTCGAGAACATCGGTATGACCCTCGGCATCATGCCGGTCACGGGACTGCCCCTGCCCTTCGTCTCCTACGGCGGCTCGTCGATGTTCGCGGTATGGGTGGCGGTGGGGCTGTTGCAGTCCATCCGGGTGCAACGGCCCATGTCGGCGTAGGGCGGTGCGGGCCCCCTGCCGTCGTGGCGTGCCTGCCACTCGATGATGAAGGCAGAGCCTGCTGGGCGACCTCCGGGACAGCGGGATGACCCGCGAGGCCCTGCGCGACCTCGCCGGCCGGGCCCACGCGGCGGGTGAGAGCACCTTCACCTACGGACCGGTCCACGGCCGCGGGGAGCGCCGGGCGGAACGGGCCGGGGTGGCGTTGCCCGAGGTGCGGGAGACCGTCGGCGCGACCGGGGACGTCTGACGGTCGGGGACCACCTCCGACCGGGTTAGGCTTGATGGTCACCCCTGCCAGCTCACGAAAGTTCCCGCGATGTCTGTCGAGTCGGTGTTCCCGCAGCTCGAAGCCCTGCTCCCGCATGTGCAGAAGCCGATCCAGTACGTGGGCGGCGAGTTGAACTCCACCGTCAAGCCCTGGGACGACTGTGACGTCCGCTGGGCGTTGATGTACCCGGACGCGTACGAGGTCGGACTGCCCAACCAGGGCGTCATGATCCTCTACGAGGTCCTGAACGAGCAGGAGGGCGTCCTCGCCGAGCGCACCTACAGCGTGTGGCCGGACCTGGAGGCCCTGATGCGGGAGCACGACGTCCCGCAGTTCACCGTGGACAGCCACCGTCCGGTGAAGGCGTTCGACGTATTCGGGCTCAGCTTCTCCACCGAGCTGGGCTACACCAACATGCTCACCGCGCTGGACCTCGCGGGCATCCCGCTGGAGGCGAAGGACCGCGGTCCGGACGACCCGATCGTCCTCGCCGGCGGCCACGCGGCCTTCAACCCGGAGCCGATCGCCGACTTCATCGACGCGGCGGTCATCGGCGACGGCGAGCAGGCCGTGCTCGACATGACGAGGATCATTCGTGAGTGGAAGGCGCAGGGCCGTCCCGGCGGTCGAGAGGAGGTCCTCTTCCGCCTGGCGAAGACGGGCGGGGTGTACGTCCCGGGCTTCTACGACGTCGAGTACCTGCCGGACGGCCGGATCGCGCGCGTCGTCCCCAACAGGTCCGGCGTGCCGTGGCGTGTGTCCAAGCACACCGTCATGGACCTCGACGAGTGGCCGTACCCGAAGCAGCCGCTGGTGCCGCTGGCCGAGACGGTCCACGAGCGCATGTCGGTGGAGATCTTCCGCGGCTGCACCCGCGGCTGCCGGTTCTGCCAGGCCGGCATGATCACCCGTCCGGTGCGCGAGCGCTCCATCACCGGAATCGGCGAGATGGTCGACAAGGGTTTGAAGGCGACCGGCTTCGAGGAGGTCGGCCTGCTGTCGCTGTCCAGCGCCGACCACAGCGAGATCGGCGAGGTCGCCAAGGGCCTCGCGGACCGCTACGAGGACGACAAGATCGGCCTCTCCCTGCCGTCGACCCGCGTGGACGCCTTCAACGTCGACCTGGCGAACGAGCTGACGAGGAACGGCCGTCGGTCCGGCCTCACCTTCGCCCCCGAGGGCGGTTCCGAGCGCATGCGCAAGGTCATCAACAAGATGGTCTCGGAAGAGGACCTGATCAGGACCGTCGCCACCGCCTACGGCAACGGCTGGCGCCAGGTGAAGCTGTACTTCATGTGCGGTCTGCCGACCGAGACCGACGACGACGTCCTGCAGATCGCCGACATGGCGACGCGCGTGATCCAGAAGGGCCGCGAGGTCTCCGGATCCAATGACATCCGCTGCACGGTGTCGATCGGCGGGTTCGTCCCCAAGCCGCACACGCCGTTCCAGTGGGCGCCCCAGCTCTCCGCCGAGGAGACGGACGCGCGCCTGGAGAAGCTCCGCGACAAGATCCGCGGGGACAAGAAGTACGGCCGCTCGATCGGCTTCCGCTACCACGACGGCAAGCCCGGCATCGTCGAGGGACTGCTCTCGCGTGGCGACCGCCGCATCGGCGCCGTCATCCGCGCCGTCTACGAGGACGGCGGCCGCTTCGACGGCTGGCGCGAGCACTTCTCGTACGACCGCTGGATGGGCTGCGCGGACAAGGCGCTGGCCGACTTCGGTGTGGACGTCGACTGGTACACCACCCGTGAACGCGGCTACGAGGAGGTCCTGCCCTGGGACCACCTCGACTCCGGTCTGGACAAGGACTGGCTCTGGGAGGACTGGCAGGACGCCCTCGACGAGACGGAGGTCGAGGACTGCCGCTGGACGCCGTGCTTCGACTGCGGTGTGTGCCCCGCGATGGACACGCACATCCAGGTCGGCCCGACGGGCAAGAAGCTGCTGCCGCTGTCGGTCAAGCAGCCGGCGGGGAGTGGGCACAGCCACTGACCTGAGCCGACAGACGGAAGAGGGGTGTCCGATGGGCCGGTGGACCGGCCCGCGGGCACCCCTCTTCCGCGTCCGGGTCAGGTGCCGATGTCGGTCCCGCCGTTGACCGCGCCGGCGAGCGGCCGGAGGTTCACCTCGACCCAGGGGTTGGGGTCGTCGGTCTCGGGGTCGTCGCCGTCGGTGCAGTTCAGGATGGACACGTCGTTCGCGTTGGGGCTCACGGAGCAGGTGGTCTCGTAGACGCGTCCGGTGGTGGTGATCAGGGTGAACAGAACGCCGCCCGACGTCTCGTGCTCGCTCACGGCGGCGCCGCAGGGCAGGCCCTGGGCCCCGCCGGCCGGGTAGCCCGGGTGGGTGCTGAGGTCGGTCCACAGCATGTCGTTGGCGGTGCTGCCCGTGAGGTCACGGATGCCCGCGTAGAAGTTGCCGTCGGCCGCCGACAGCGCGGCGCGGAACTCGACGTTGCCCTGGGGCTGGTAGGCGTCGATGTCGGAGCAGGGGCCGGGTGCTCCCGGGGGGCCGGGCGTGCCCGGAGAGCCCGGCGCGCCGGGAGCCCCGGGCGCGCCGGCCGCTCCCGGGGGACCCGGCTCGCCCTGGGGGCCCGCCGGGCCGGGGGCGCCCGCCGGGCCGGCGGGCCCCGCGGGTCCGGGGGCGCCCTTCGGGCCCCTGGGACCTCTGGGGCCCTTGTGGATGACGTGCGGCTTGGGGTGTCTGCAGTCGCCCTTGTCACCGAAGGCCGAGGGGCCCGGCACCGACGCGCGGTGGCCCGGCTTGCACCTGTCGGCCGCCGAGGGCCCGACCGTGGTCGTGCGGTCCGTGTCGGTCTGTGCCGCCGCGCCGGCCGGTCCGGTCACGACGGCCGCCAGGGCCAGTGCGAGCGAGGCCGCCAGACCGGCCCGCCGGAACGCGCCGCGGGGCGGCGGTCCGAAAGGTGAGGGGGTCCTGACGTCAGGACTCATCTGTGTGCTCCTTGAGTCGCCGGGGTTCGGGTGAGATCCCGAACCTGGGTGCGAGCCTGACGGGAGCGCGCCGAACGGGGGCACGAAGCGGGGCATAACGTGGCCGATAATCGTCGTATCGGATGAACGCCGTGCGTGCTGATGGGTGATCGGCGGCGAAAGCCGCGGAGCGGGATCCGGAGCCGCGGCTGCTGCGTCCTCGAAGACATGGACCTCGACAGGACACCGGCCCGGCGGCCTGCGCACCAGCCCCCCGAGGGCTGTCTCGTCGTCGCGGTCCGGTTGCCCGTGCGTCTCGTCGTGCTCGTGCTGGTCGTACCCGTGCGCATGGCCTGGGACGCGCTGGTCGTCACCGCACGCTTCCTCCACCGGACGGTGCTGCGGCCCTGCGGACGGGCCCTGCTGTGGCTGGGCCGGGTGCTGGTCGTCCTGCCCCTCACCGGCCTGTGGCGGTACCTCGTCGTGCCGGTCGCCCGGGGGCTCGCCCGGCTCGGCAAGACGCTCGTCGCCGTCCCGCTGCTCTGGTGTCACCGGCATGTCCTCACCCCGGCCGGTCACGCCCTGCTCCGGCTGGCGCGCGGCACCGGCGCCGTGCTCGCCCGGGTGTACGTGCACGTCCTCACCCCGGCCGGCATCGGCATCGCCACGGCGGCGGCCTGGCTCGCCCGCCACCTCGTCGTGGTGCCCGCCCGGTGGCTGCACGACTGGATCCTCGCGCCCGTCGGACGGGCGATCGCCTGGTGCGCGCGCGGTGTCGGGCGGCTGTTCGCGCTGCTCGCCGCGGGCGTCGGCTGGATCCTGTACGGGATCGCCCGGATCCTGCTCGTGCTGCCGGCACTGGTGCTGTGGCGCTGGATCCTCGCGCCCGCCGGCCGGGTCCTCGCCGTCGTCGGACGTGAGGTGTGGGACGCCTTCGGCCACGCCTGGCGCGTCGCCGGGAGGATCTCCCGCGCCCTCGGGCGGTTCCTCGCGACCCTCTTCCGGTGGATCTTCGTGGAGCCGGTGCGCTGGGCGTACCGCAGCGTGCTGACACCCGTCGGACACGTCGTCCGCGACCTCGCCCTGCGTCCGGTCGCCGACGCCGCCCGCGCCGTGGGCCGGACCGCCCGCCGGGCGCTGACCGCCGCCCGTGAGTCCGTGCGCGAGGCCCGGGCCGACCTCCGTCGGATGCTCCTCGGAGAGCCGCGGCAGCGGGAGACGGCGGCCCGCGGGGAACCTTCCGGCCGAGCGGCACGTACTCTTGGTAGCAGTACGACCGCTCTCACGAAGGACTGAACGACACTGGGCAAGCGACAGCCCGAAGGCCCGCCGCCCGCACCCGCGGTGCAGCGCATCCGACTGCGTTACACCAAGCGCGGCCGCCTCCGGTTCACCAGCCACCGTGACTTCCAGCGCGCCTTCGAGCGCGCGTTGCGCCGTGCCGAGGTGCCGATGGCGTACTCGGCGGGGTTCACGCCGCATCCGAAGGTGTCGTACGCCAATGCCGCACCCACCGGCACGGGCAGTGAGGCGGAGTACCTGGAGATCGCGCTCACCGAGCCGCGTGACCCGCAGAAGCTGCGTGAGCTCCTCGACGAGTCGCTGCCCGCCGGGCTCGACGTCGTCGAGGCGGTCGAGGTCCGCACCTCGGGCCTGGCCGACCGGCTCACGGCCTCCGTGTGGGAACTGCGCCTGGACGGCGTGGACCCTGCGGAAGCCGACCGCGCGGTGGCCGCCTTCACCGCGGCCGACACCGTCGAGGTCCAGCGCATGACGAAGAACGGCGTCCGCACCTTCGACGCCCGTCCCGCCGTCGTGCGGCTGGAAACGCACGCTTCCCCGGCTGATAGGCCTATCGACCAGCCCTGTGCGATACTGCGGCTGGTTGTTCGGCACGTGACGCCTGCCGTACGACCCGACGACGTCCTGTCCGGTCTCCGCGCCGTGGCCGACCTGGCGCCGCCGGTCCCCGCAGCGGTGACCAGGCTGGCGCAGGGGCTGTTCGATGAAGAGACCGGTGAGGTGACCGACCCGCTCGCGCCCGACCGCGAGGCGGCGGAGGCCCGAACGGCCCCTCCCGCTGCCGCCGCGAAGGCGCCGGCGTAGGACGGTTCCGCGTAGGACGGACGTCGTAGCGCCGCCCTCGTACTCGGGAGCCACCTGGGTCGGGCAGCGCACCGACCACAAGACTTTCGCCAGGCCGTACGCAACATGGCGTACGGAACCGGCGAGACAGGACACAGAGAGCTCCCGTGCGGCGGCCGCGCCCCGGACGGCGGCACCGCGCACTGCGCGAGCCGCGGACGTCAACGGCGATCGATCCACGGTGATCGACGCCGGACCAGGTGCGGCGCCCGGGAGCCTGACGGGAGACACACCCGCATGCTCGAGCCGACCGAACCGACAGAGTCCGTGAAGGACTCCGACAACAACACCCCCAGCGACACCCTGCCGCCGCGTCGCCGACGCCGTGCCGCGTCCCGGCCCGCCGGCCCGCCGACCGCCTCCGCCGACGCCCCGGCCGAGATGACCGCGCCGGCCGTCGCCCCCGCCGATCTGGTGGCGGACGAGAGCGACGAGGAGAAGACGGACGAGACGGTCGAGACCGACGAGGCCGCCGCGACCGACGAAGCGCCCGCCGCCGAGGCCGCGGCGACCGCGCGTCCGCGTCGCCGGGCCACCCGCCGGGCGTCCGCTCCCGCCGGGGCTCCGGCCGACGCCGGGGCCGCCGAGACCGTGGTGCCCGCGGTCGCCGCAGAGGCGCCCGCGGCGCCCGTCGGCTCCGGCGAGGACGGCGAGGACGCCGCTCCGCGCCGCACCCGCCGCCGCGCCACGCGCCGCGTGTCCGCGCCGGCCGGGGCCGCCGCCGAGGGCGAGGCCGCCGAGACGGTGACCGCCGAGACCACCGAGCCGGAGCAGGCGGCCGCTGAGCCGGTCGCCGAGGCGCCCGCCGTGACCTCGGAGACCCCCGAGGCCGGACGTCCGCGACGCCGCGCCACCCGCCGGGCCTCCGCGCCCGCCGGGGCTCCCGCAGCGGTCGAGGCCGCCGAGACCGTGGCGCCCGCCGCCGAGGTCCCGGAGCCGACCGCCGCCGAGCAGGCCCCCGCGTCCGGTGAGGCCACCGAGACCGCCGAGGCCGCGCCCGCCGGGCGGACCCGCCGTCGCGCCGGTCGCCGGGCCTCCGCGCCCGCGGGCGCGCCGCAGGCCGTCGAGGAGACGCCCGCCGTCGCCGAGCCGTCCGAGCCCGCCGCGGAGCCGGTCGCCGAGACCTCCCCGGCCGCCGAGGCGCCCGAGCCCGCCGAAGAGGCCGCGCCGCGCCGCACCCGGCGCCGGGCCACCCGCCGTACCGGCGAGCCCGCGCCCGCCGAGGCCGAGAGCCAGGCCGTCGAGGCCGAGGCCCCCGCGGCTCCGGCCGCCACCGAGGCACAGACCGAGGAGGACGCCGGTCCGCGCCGCGGGCGCCGCCGCGTCGTCCGCAAGGCCGCCGTCGGCTTCTCCGAGCCCGCGCGTCCGGCCGGTGACGACGCCGGGGCGTCGACGCGTCCTGCGCGGCCCGCGGTCGCCGTGTTCCAGCCGCCCGTGTTCACCGAGCCGAGGTTCCAGACGCCCGAGCGGGCCGCCGCCGAGGCCGCCGCGGAGGCGGAGGCCGTCGAGCCGGTCGAGCCGACCGAGGTCGAGGAGCTGCCCGAGGAGCAGGCCGGGGCCCGGCGCCGTCGCCGCCGCCGCGGTGCCGCCGCCGAGGAGACCACCGAGCCCGCTCCCGCCGCCGAGCCCGTCCGTGCCCCCGAGCCCGCCGCCGCGGAGGACGAGGAGGCGGAGCCGGAGGACGCCGAGGACGCCACGGACGGCGACGACGAGTCCGAGGAGGGCGGTTCGCGCCGCCGTCGCCGCCGGGGCGGTCGCCGCCGCCGTCGGGGCGATGCCGGCGAGGGCGAGTCCGGGGAGGCCGACTCCGACGAACTCGCCGCCGAGCAGGCCGCGCAGGACGCCGAGGACACCGCCGAGCAGGACGAGGAGGACGCCGACGAGGAGCACGACGAGGCCGGCGGGTCCACCGCGGGCAGCCGTCGCCGCCGTCGCCGTCGCCGCCGCGCCGGGGACGCCTCCGTCGACAGCGAGCCGGGCGAGGGCGACCCGGAGCGCACGGTCGTCAAGGTCCGCGAGCCGCGCAAGGCGAGCGAGCCGTCCGACGAGGTGCAGTCCATCAAGGGCTCGACCCGTCTGGAGGCGAAGAAGCAGCGCCGCCGCGAGGGCCGTGAGCAGGGCCGCCGACGCGTCCCGATCATCACCGAGGCCGAGTTCCTGGCCCGCCGCGAGGCCGTCGAGCGCGTGATGGTCGTCCGCCAGCACGGCGACCGGACGCAGATCGGCGTCCTGGAGGACGGCGTGCTCGTCGAGCACTACGTCAACAAGGAGCAGTCGACCTCGTACGTCGGCAACGTGTACCTGGGCAAGGTGCAGAACGTGCTGCCGTCGATGGAGGCCGCCTTCATCGACATCGGCAAGGGCCGCAACGCCGTGCTGTACGCCGGTGAGGTCAACTTCGAGGCGCTCGGCATGGCCAACGGGCCGCGCCGCATCGAGTCCGCCCTGAAGTCGGGCCAGTCGGTGCTCGTGCAGGTGACGAAGGACCCGATCGGGCACAAGGGCGCGCGGCTCACCAGCCAGGTCTCCCTGCCCGGCCGCTACCTCGTGTACGTGCCCGAGGGCTCGATGACCGGCATCAGCCGCAAGCTGCCCGACACCGAGCGGGCCAGGCTGAAGACGATCCTCAAGAAGATCGTCCCCGAGGACGCGGGCGTCATCGTGCGCACCGCCGCCGAGGGCGCGAGCGAGGACGAGCTGCGCCGTGACGTCGAGCGGCTCCAGGCGCAGTGGGAGGAGATCCAGAAGAAGGCCAAGAGCGGCAACGCCCCGACGCTGCTGTACGGCGAGCCGGACATGACCGTCCGGGTCGTGCGCGACATCTTCAACGAGGACTTCTCCAAGGTCGTCGTCAGCGGTGACGAGGCCTGGTCGACGATCCACGGGTACGTCGCGCACGTCGCGCCGGACCTGGCCGAACGGCTGTCGAGGTGGACGTCCGAGGTCGACGTCTTCGCCACCTACCGGATCGACGAGCAGCTCGCCAAGGCGCTCGACCGCAAGGTCTGGCTGCCCAGCGGCGGTTCGCTGGTGATCGACCGGACCGAGGCGATGGTCGTCATCGACGTCAACACCGGCAAGTTCACCGGTCAGGGCGGCAACCTCGAGGAGACCGTCACCAGGAACAACCTGGAGGCGGCCGAGGAGATCGTGCGCCAGCTGCGGCTGCGCGACCTCGGCGGCATCATCGTCATCGACTTCATCGACATGGTGCTGGAGTCCAACCGGGACCTGGTGCTGCGGCGCCTGCTGGAGTGCCTGGGCCGCGACCGTACGAAGCACCAGGTCGCCGAGGTCACCTCGCTGGGCCTGGTCCAGATGACCCGCAAGCGGGTCGGCCAGGGTCTGCTGGAGTCGTTCTCCGAGACCTGTGTCCACTGCAACGGCCGCGGTGTCATCGTGCACCTGGACCAGCCGTCGTCCTCCGGCGGTGGCGGCAAGCGCAAGAAGCGCGGTCGCGGCGCGGACGGGCAGGCGCCCGACCACGAGCACGAGGCCGTGGCCGCCGAGACGGCCGAGGCCGTGGTGACCGTCGCGGAGGAGGCCGAGAGCGAGGCCGAGGTCGCCGCCGAGGCGGCCCTGCCGGTCGCGCTGGAGGCCCCCGACTTCGCGCTGGACGAGGAGCTGTACAGCAGCGTCGCCGAGGCCGAGGCCGCCGCCTCCCGCGGCCGGTCCCGCCGTCGGACGGGCCGTCGCGCGTCGGCCCCTGCCGGTGCGCCGAGGAGCGGTACGTCGAGGAAGGCCGCCGCTGCCGAGCCCGCCGACGCCGTCGTGGTGTCGGAGACCGAGGACGTGCCCACCGCGCAGGACGTCACCGCCGAGGCGGAGGCCGAGCGGCCGGTGCAGCCCGCCGAGGCGGCCACCGCGCACGCCGAGCCGGTCGCGGTCGAGGACCCGGTCGTCGAGGCCCCGGCCGTGGAGGCCCCGGCCGCCGAGGAGGCCGCCCCCAAGGGCCGTACCCGCCGTCGCGCCACCCGCAAGGTGTCCGCGCCGGCCGGTTCCCCCGCGGGAGCGGAGGCCGCCGTGGTCACCGTCGCCGAGACCGCGCCCGCCGCGGTCGGGGAGAAGGCCGCCGAGCAGCCCGCCGCGGCCGAGCAGCCCGAGCCGGTCGCCGAGAGCGCGGCTCCGGCCCGCCCGCGGCGCCGTGCCGTGCGCAAGGCCACCGCGCCGACCGCGTCCGAGGAGACGGCTGTCGTGGTCGTCCCGTCGACCGCCCCGGAGGCGGTGGAGACGCCCGAGGCCCCGGCCGAGGTGACCGGCGACACCGAGCCGGGTGAGGAGGCCGCTCCGGCGAAGAAGGCGGCCGCCCGCAAGACGGCCAAGAAGGCGACGGCCAAGAAGGCCGCCACCAAGAAGACCGTGGCCAAGAAGACGACCGCGAAGAAGACCGCGGCCAAGAAGACCACGACGAAGAAGGCTGCGGCGACGTCGAAGAAGACGGCGGCGGCGCAGCAGACGGTGGCGTCCGTCTCGGCCACGACCGACGACGACTGAGTCGCCCGCCGACGCCCGCGGCCTGTCCGCCTTCGGACAGGCCGCGGCCTTTTCGGGCCTCCCGGCCACGGAGGCGGACCACAAGGAGAGAACTGCGATGATCGGTGCTCGATCTGGAGGTGATCCGGGCGGCGCCGGTGCGGTTCGTGCGGGCGGGGATCGGTGATGCCGTGTCGAACGTGTCGGCGATCGCGGACTGGGAGATGAGATCAACCATGCGTTCGATCTGCTGTTTCCGCGGCGGGCGGCGGCGCATGGGGAGCAGTGCGGGCTGGGTGCGGCGTTCGCGATGTATCTGCGGGGGGCGCACGAGGAGTCGGCGCACATGGCGGGGGTGCTGCGCCGGCACGGGTTGCCGGTGCTGCCGCAGGAGATCGGCTTCACGGTGGAGGAGTTCGTGCGGGTGGTGGAGTTCGCTCCGGAGACCCGGCCGGGCCGGTACACCATCCTCGAGCACCTCGACCTCACGACCGAACAGATCAGGGACGCCTACACGGGCTACGCCCGGGCCCTCGGTGAGTGAGCCGGAGCCGGTTTGACCATTGCGGTCGAGGCCCCGTAGCCTGGGTCGTCGGCGTGTCCCTGTGCACGCCACATCCCCGTAAACCTCTTCCTTCCGGGCACGGGTCGTGACCGGGAGAGGCTGTCCGTGTGTCGTGCCGGGCAGCTGGCCTGCGGGGGTGCCGTTCTCCGAGCGAAAGAGAGATCCGCGTGTACGCCATCGTGCGCAGCGGTGGTCGCCAGCACAAGGTTGCTGTCGGCGACATCGTTGAGGTTGACAAGATTTCCACCGCCAAGGTTGGCGACACGGTCGAGCTCTCGACCCTGCTCGTTGTCGACGGCGACGCTGTGACCAGCGACCCGTGGGTGCTGGCCGGCATCAAGGTCCAGGCCGAGGTCGTGGACCACCACAAGGGCCAGAAGATCGACATTCTGCGCTACAAGAACAAGACCGGCTACCGCCGTCGTCAGGGCCACCGCCAGCAGTACACGGCGATCAAGGTCACCGCGATCCCCGCGGCTGCGAAGTAAGGACTGAGGAGAGATGGCACACAAGAAGGGCGCATCGTCCACCCGGAACGGTCGCGACTCCAACGCCCAGCGGCTCGGCGTGAAGCGCTTCGGCGGTCAGGTCGTCAACGCGGGTGAGATCCTGGTCCGCCAGCGCGGCACCCACTTCCACCCCGGCTCCGGCGTGGGCCGCGGCGGCGACGACACGCTGTTCGCGCTGCAGCCCGGTGCGGTGGAGTTCGGTACCCACCGCGGCCGCAAGGTCGTGAACATCGTTCCGGTCGCCTGATCGGACGCTTACGCGAGGCGGACCTCACTTCCCGGTCGGGAAGGCGGGTCCGCCTTTCGCGTGTTACCCCCACACCACAGACGTACGTTTTCTCCTGGAGGCACTGAACCATGACCACCTTCGTGGACCGCGTCGAGCTGCACATCGCCGCGGGTAACGGAGGCCACGGCTGTGCCTCCGTCCACCGTGAGAAGTTCAAGCCGCTCGGTGGACCGGACGGCGGCAACGGCGGGCGCGGCGGCGACGTCGTCCTCACCGTCGACCAGTCCGTGACCACGCTGCTCGAGTACCACCACTCCCCGCACCGCAAGGCCACCAACGGCAAGCCCGGTGAAGGTGGCAACCGCTCCGGCAAGGACGGACAGGACCTCGTGCTGCCCGTGCCGGACGGAACCGTCGTCCTCGACAAGGCCGGCAACGTCCTCGCCGACCTCGTCGGCCACGGCACGACGTACGTCGCCGCCCAGGGTGGCCGGGGCGGTCTCGGCAACGCCGCCCTCGCCTCCGCCCGGCGCAAGGCGCCCGGCTTCGCGCTGCTCGGCGAGCCCGGGGACCTGCAGGACATCGTCCTGGAGCTGAAGACCGTCGCCGACGTGGCGCTGGTGGGCTATCCGAGCGCCGGCAAGTCGTCGCTGATCTCCGTGCTCTCCGCCGCGAAGCCCAAGATCGCCGACTACCCCTTCACGACCCTCGTGCCGAACCTCGGGGTGGTGACCGCCGGATCCACCGTCTACACCATCGCCGACGTGCCCGGCCTGATCCCGGGCGCCAGCCAGGGCAAGGGACTCGGTCTGGAGTTCCTGCGGCACGTCGAGCGGTGCAGCGTCCTCGTGCACGTGCTGGACACCGCCACGCTGGAGTCCGACCGTGACCCCGTCTCCGACCTCGACATCATCGAGGAGGAGCTGCGGCAGTACGGCGGCCTCGGCAACCGTCCCCGCATCGTCGTCCTGAACAAGATCGACGTGCCGGACGGCAAGGACCTCGCCGAGATGGTGCGGCCCGACCTGGAGGCCCGCGGCTACCGTGTCTTCGAGGTGTCCGCCGTGGCGCACATGGGGCTCAAGGAGCTGTCCTTCGCGCTCGCCGACATCGTCGCCAAGGCGCGGGCCGCCAAGCCCCGCGAAGAGGCCACGCGGATCGTCATCCGGCCCAAGGCCGTGGACGACGCCGGGTTCACCGTCACCCAGGAGGACGAAGGCCTGTTCCGCGTCCGGGGTGAGAAGCCCGAACGCTGGGTGCGGCAGACCGACTTCAACAACGACGAGGCCGTCGGCTACCTCGCCGACCGGCTCAACCGCCTCGGTGTCGAGGAGGAGCTGATGAAGGCCGGTGCCCGCGCCGGGGACGGCGTCGCCATCGGCCCCGAGGAGAACGCCGTCGTCTTCGACTGGGAGCCGTCGATGATGACCGGCGCGGAGATGCTCGGCCGACGCGGCGAGGACCACCGCTTCGAGGCCCCTCGCCCGGCCGCCCAGCGCCGCCGCGACCGGCAGGCCGAACGGGACGAGTCCGAGCAGGAGTTCGACGACTTCGAGGCGTTCTGACGGCTTCGAGGCGTTCCAGGGCCGCCCGGCACGGCGAAGGGGCGGCTCAGCCCGCTCGCCACGGCTAAGAGGCTCAGCCC